>NZ_JAFEVF010000022.1:0-13955 GCF_048054115.1 Wolbachia endosymbiont of Nasonia vitripennis
CTTACTTTGTTTGCTTGTCAGATCAAGTCTAAACTATTACATATAATGGTTGGTATGGTCATTGCTGGTTTATGTATTGAGCTTTGTGTAATCACCACTGCAGAACCGATTCTTCTCATCATGGGTGCTACTGCTGTTATAGGAGCTATTGTAGCAGGAACTGCTCCTGTATTAAAGCTAATAGAGATGTTTAAAGGTCAAGAACCTAATCTTTCTCCTAGTAGCGGTCTGGAAAGCTCTAATACTGAACATACTTATTTAAATAGGCAAAGAGTTATTTAGAAAAAAATTGGAAGAATGTTCAAAAAAGTCCATTTATAAAATACATCGGCTTAACTATGATCTTATAACTTAAGCTAATTAATTAAAAATTTTTGTTTTAGCGGTTAAATAAAGCCAGATCTTATTAGAGAGAGGATCTTCTTATCTCTTCTTTACCTTCATTTTCATTTCTAACAATTTTTTTTCCACTTAATATGTCTCTTATTTCATCTCCTGTTAAAGTTTCAAACTCCAGTAGATTTTCAGCAATGAGCTCCAAGTCTTTCCTACGCTTGGTTAAAATGTCTTTTGCTTTTTCATAGCAAGAAAATACGACTTTCTTTACTTCCTCATCTATAAGTCTTAACGTATCTTCAGAAATTGTCTCAGAATCATGTGTGATTTGTTCGCGATTATGATAGATCGGACCTATTTTGTCGCTCATTCCCCATTTTGTCACCATAGAACGTGATAAATCTGATGCTAGTTTTATATCTGAAGATGCACCGCTTGTGACTTTATCATAGCCAAAAATTAGCTCTTCTGCCACACGTCCACCCATTGCAACAGTTATATCTGCTAGCATCTTTTCTCTTGTGAGGGACACTCTATCTGTTTCTGGTAGTCTCATAACTAAACCGAGTGCTCTACCACGTGGAATAATTGTTGCTTTGTGTATAGGATCAGAAGCAGGCATATTAACTGAAACTACTGCATGACCAGCTTCATGGTAAGCAGTAAGCTTTTTTTCTTCTTCTGTAATGACTAAGGACCTTCTTTCCATGCCCATCATCACTTTATCACGTGCATACTCAAAATCATCCATGGTAACAATTTTCTTATTTCTTCTTGCAGCAATAAGCGCAGACTCATTCACTAAATTTGCTAGATCAGCCCCTGAAAAACCTGGCGTTCCCCTCGCAACTGTTTTTACGTTTACATCTGGTGCTATCGATATTTTCTTTATATGCGTATTTAATATTCTCTCACGCCCATTTATATCAGGTAAAGAAATAGTAATCTGTCGGTCAAAACGACCAGGTCTAAGTAGTGCTGGATCTAGGACGTCTGGACGGTTAGTTGCAGCAATTATTATCACACCTTCATTAGACTCGAAACCATCCATCTCAACCAGTAACTGGTTTAATGTTTGTTCCCTTTCGTCGTTACCGCCACCAAGACCGATGCCGCGATGCCTACCTACTGCATCTATTTCGTCTATGAAAATTATACAAGGAGCATTTTTCTTACCTTGATCAAACATATCCCGGACACGGCTTGCACCAACACCGACAAACATTTCAACGAAATCAGATCCAGAAATACTAAAAAACGGTACATTAGCTTCACCTGCAATTGCACGAGCAAGTAGAGTTTTACCAGTTCCAGGGGAACCAATTAAAAGGCATCCTTTTGGTATCTTCCCACCTAACACTTGAAATTTTTGCCTTTGTTTAAGAAAATCAACAATTTCAACCAACTCTTCTTTTGCTTCATCAATCCCAGCAACATCATCAAATGTCACTTTTTTTCCAGTAGTCATAAGCCTAGCTTTTGATTTGCCAAAGCTTATAGTTCTATTACCTCCTGCTTGCGTTTGTTTAAAAAGGAAAAGTAATAAACCGATAAAGATAAGGGTCGGAACCCATTGAATAAGTAATCCACCAATTATACCTATTGCAGAGTCTCCAATTGAAAAGGAGAACTTCACTTTCCTATCATGCAAACTTTTTATTAAGTCACTATATATAACACCACTTGAGTTAAAGGCTGACCCATCCCTAAACTTCCCTTCGATGCTTTGGTTTCTTATTGTAATATTTTCTATATCATTATCTTCTAGTCTAGTTAAAAATTCTGAAAAAGGTATGGTTGTTTTACTCTTACCTATACTTCCGCTAAATTGAATATAAGCAACTGAAATAAGAACAATAATCACTAACCAGATCAATAAGCCTTCTAAAAATTTTTTCATTTACATTTCTAATTAAACACTAATCAAGCTTACCAAATTTTGTTTTATCGTGCTATTAATAATGCATCGAATCTTATCATCACCGTATTTCTCCGTTATAATTTACATCAGGATAAGCAACCACCTTTCCATTTTTTTCACTGTTGGAAAAGAGTAGTAAACTTTAGAAAAATAATTACAAATTTAAAAAACCTTGCCCCACTCATTGTAATCCTTAATTAAACATCAATTAACTTTAGCAAATTTTCCTTTATTATGCTAGTGATAAAATATTTAATCTCATCATCACCAATATGCTTGCTATCATGTTTTATACATGGATAAGCAAGCATCTTTCCATCTTTTTGTACTGTAGGCAAAGAATAGTAAACTTCAGAGCAATAATCATAATTTTTTAGAAATTCAGGGATTTTTTGTGTTTTTTTTAGCGGAGCAATAGTTACTGAACACTCCTGATCTCCAAATATTGTGCAGCTAAACCTGTTATCCCATTCAATAGAACCATTTAATGGTAAGTGTACAGTAATTTCCTGTATATTTGACGATTCTCTCATTATCAAAATACTTTCTCCATATTTTCTTATTTTGCATCCATAGAGTGTGCAATTAACATCACTATTTTGTTGCAATATTCTATTAAATATTGCGATAAGGCTACGGTACCTTGGTTTATAGTGCTTGTTGACAATTGCCATTATAGAATAAAGAAGAAGCCTTAAAGCTATTTCCTCTGGCAGTTTATAAAGTTCATCTAGTTTAATTTCAATATAACCAAGATCATGAATATTAACGCAGTCATTAAGTGCAAGGCGTGTGTAGTGCATCAACGCTTTTGCAGCTCTTTTCATATGAAGGGCTGTGAGGCATATTCGCTCTGTTAAAATCTCTTGATTGTCACTTGCTTTAAGTAAGTTACGGTATAAAGTTCGTCTGTATTTTAAGTCATAATTGCTTCTATCTTCGATCCATTTTAACCGGTGAAGATTAGCGTACTTTTCTATTTCACTACGACTAAAATTTAACAACGGCCTAAATATATAAATACCATTTAAGAAAGATTTGTAATCCATTGATGATAATCCATCTACTCCACTACCTCGCTCCAATCTTAATAAGAACGTTTCTGCTTGATCATCTTTGTGATGAGCAACGAGCAAACATTTAACATTATTGTTTTTACACCACTCTGCTAGTAACTTATATCGTGCTTTTCGTGCCTGTAACTGAATATTACCTTTAATATTTTGCTTCTCCCAATTTAATATGAACGATTCCTTTGCTCCAAGTTCTTTTGCATAACTTATAACAAAATCAGCTTCTTTTTGAGACTCTGAACGTAACCCATGATTTACTGTTAATGCTATAGGAAGTGAAAGCTTGTTTTTTTTTGCCCAGTTAGTCATTAAATGCAGTAAGACTATACTATCTACACCACCTGATACTGCAACTGCGATTTGGTTATGGAAAGCAAAGCTATTAGCTATATTTTGAAATAATAACTCTAATTTCATTATGTTTCTTGATGGCCAGATAGTCTCTACGTCATACAGCGACTTATTTGTGGTATATATAGATCCCGCTAATAAGCAGCGGAATTGCTCTCTTTTGTCATCCCAGTGCTTGACACTGGGATCCAGGTTTTAATGCAAGAAACTACTTCTTTATTCCAGAAAATGAAAATTCCACTCTACGATTTTTAGCATGCTCTTTTTCATATTTAGAATTTCTAGAATCATCTTTTACATTAACCAAAGGCTCAGTTTCACCTTTAGAAGCAGTTTTTATTCTATTTTCTAGATAAGGTGTACAGCTGACCATAAATTTTTTAGCTGCATCTGCTCTTCTAGCTCCTAGTGCAAGATTATACTCGTGAGAACCACGATTGTCAGTATGACCAGTTAAAGTGACCTTTGCGTCAGGATTATTTTGTAACACTTCCATCACGTCAAGTAATGCATCTGCACTCACTTCACTGATACTAGATTCATCATAACCAAAGAAAACTCTTTTATCACCTATCTGCTTAACAACAGCATTCATTTTATTTGTCGTATTTACTCCTTTTTTAGGGCAAGAACTTACACCAGTAAGCAGTAAACAAAAACAACACATTATAATCAGTCTACTCCACATCACTAAACCTCCATAAATTTAAAATATAGTGCGTAATTTTAATTTTAGTACTAATAATCCCTCTATACTAGAATAGAGTCAAGGGAAATAAAATACTAAATGTTTTCTTTACAATCTTATAATTAATTTTCTGATAAGATGCTCAATTCTTAGCAATGAAGTACAATAAAAGAATAAAAATACAATTTTTTATTGTACTTTAAGCAAATATACTTTTAACTTTATTATTAATCTATTACGATATTAAGCAGATGTTTCAAAGCAATGAATAAAAATGAGATCTTATAAGTTTTTAGAGGAAGTATTACATAAGGTAAGGAATATCGAAAACACACTAAAACTACTAAGCAAAAGCCAATTGAATGTAGAGGACAAAGTTGAACAAATGTGTCTTCTAGAGGAAATCAGACATGAAATTATCTCTCATGATGCAATAAAGGAATCATTAGCGAATGCTCTTAGGAATAAAAAGAGTGCTAATATTCAGCAGCTAAAGTTAATAGAGGGGATACACAAAAGCAGCAGTGCTATTCCTGTTGATTTAGTAAAATCTTTGTCCAAAGCTAAGATTGAATGCCAAAACTTATGGAGGCTAACTAATTCTGAAATTAGTAACTTAGAAAAGCTGAAAGAATGCTTTACTAACCTAATTAAGCTTACTCGTGAAGCAGCTTCTATAAAATCGCAGCAATTAAAGCGCTCAAACTATGAGTCATTGCTTGCTGACTATGACTCTAATATCACAGAAAAGAACATAAAGGAAATATTTCCTAAGCTAGGTAAATTTTTTAGTGAAAATGTAGAGAAAGTAACTCAAAAGCAGAAGAAGGATAAGGTTACTAATATACAAAAAGTTACGGTTCAGAGACAGATTGAACTTGGTTCCTTATTCTTACAGCAAATGAGTGTTACACCAAATGAGATTTCCATTTCTTATTACGATCCTATCGATTATGATGAATCTGACCTTTGTTATGGTTTATTTTTACTTTTACGGCATACTGGTTATGCAATTCATCAAAAATGTTTAGCGCAAAATTCTATAAAGAGCTCAATTACGAAACATATTATGTATGAAACTCAAGGGTTATTCATGGAAAGGATCATTGGAACATCCAGAGAATTTATTGAGTTCATTCAACCACACATAAAGGAGAAACTTTCTACAAAAGGCAAAATTAATAGTAGTGTTGAAAATTTGTATTTGATTTTCAATAAAGTAAATCTTTCATCTTTTTTGAAGAATGCGGATGAATTTAGTTTATTGGCTCACATTATGCTAAGAACTAAATTAGAACAAGATCTAATAAATGGTACGTTAGAAGTTAAAGATCTACACGATAAATGGTTGGAAGGTATGAAGCATTACAAGATTTCAGTAAAAGCTAAAAATGAGCTAGACACTTATTTTCAAGATGAGTATTGGATAAGTGGTGTTATAGGCTACTTTCCTATTAAAGTCATAGCGTTAATCGCTGCTGTGCAGTTTTTTTCTTTCATTAAGAAAAATCATTACGAATTTTTAGATTCTATAGTAAAAGGAGATTTCAGTTTACTTATCGATTGGTTCTCTAAAAATGTATATAGTGCAAATTATGGCTTTTTGGAACAGCTAAAAAAGGTAACAGGTAGGGATTTAGATATTGAGTGCTACACTAGTTACTTATCTGAAAAGTATAATTTGTCTCAATAAATGGTTTTCTTGAGTTGTGTATGAGTTTTGTTCAGAATTTAATCAGAAATTTTTTTACTTTCAAAGGTTTATTTGCTAGCGATATTGCTATAGATCTTGGTACTGCAAATACTTTGGTTTATCAGAAAAGTCAGGGGATAGTGCTTGATGAACCCTCAGTTGTAGCAAGAGTAAAAGAAAAAGGAAGTTACGTTCCTTATGCTTTTGGCAAAAAAGCTAAGATGATGCTCGGAAAAACACCTGGAGAAATAGAAGCGATAAGGCCCTTGAAAGACGGAGTTATTGCTGATTTTAAAAGCGCGGAAGAAATGTTAAAATATTTCATACGCAGCGCAAACACAAGATTCACTGTTAATAAGCCTAGTATTATCATATGTGTTCCATCTGGATCTACCCCAGTTGAAAGGCGTGCTATACAAGATGCAGCAGAAAGTGCTGGTGCAAATGAAGTATTCTTAATTGAAGAACCAATGGCTGCAGCAATTGGGGCTGGACTTCCAGTTACCGAACCTGAAGGTTCTATGATTGTTGACATAGGAGGTGGTACAACTGAAGTTGCAATTATTTCTTTAGGTGGAATTGTTTATTCACGTTCTGCCAGAGTAGGTGGTGATATTATGGATGAGGCAATAAAGTCATACATTCGTGAAAATCATAAGTTATTGATTGGTGAAACAACTGCTGAAAAAATTAAGAAAAACGTCGGTTCAGCCAGTCTGCCAGTTGAAAACAACAAAGAGGGAATGATAATTAAAGGCAGGGATTTAGTGAGTGGTATGCCAAAAGAAATGCTTTTATCAGAATATCAAGTTGCAGAGAGCCTAATAGAGCCTGTACATCAGATAATTTCTGCTATTAGAACTGCACTGGAGAGTACTCCACCTGAACTTTCTTCTGATATAGTTGATAGAGGAATAATTTTATCTGGTGGAGGTGGGTTATTGCGCAACTTGAGTAAAGTTATTAGTGAAACAACAAAATTACCAGTTCGTGTTGCAGATGATCCACTTTGTTGTGTTGCCCTGGGTAGCGGAAAAGTACTTGAAAACATGGACTATTTTGGCCATGTTTTATTCAAGCAAGATTAAATTGTTTTTGAAGGCAGTTTATCGAATTGTTTTGATGGAATTATGTAATATAAATGAGATCCCAGTGTCACGCATCAAGTAATTTAAAGGCAACTTCCAGCAGGAAGGGGTGTCATCCCAGCGCTTGACACTGGAACTTGACTACAAATAAGTACGCTATTTCGATGAAATTGTGTAATAGAAACTGGATTCCAGTGATTGACACCAGGTTTGTGTTTATAAATTATATGCTAAAAGAATTTGAAATTGAACCTTTATTAAAAGATAAAGCTCCGCATCAAACTAAGGCTATTGTTGCAATGTCCGGGGGAGTTGATAGCTCCGTTGCTGCAGCACTGCTGTATAACCTTGGGTACGAAGTGATAGGTGTGACTCTTCAGCTATATGGCACTGATGGCAATGCTAATGCAAGAAAAGGTGCATGCTGCGCTGGACAAGATATTTATGACGCCAAACGCGTAGCTGAAAGTGTTGGCTTTCCTCATTATATTTTAAATTACGAAGAAACATTTAAAAAGGAAGTAATAGAAGATTTTGCGAATACTTACATGCGTGGGGAAACCCCCATACCATGTGTAAGATGTAACCAAACAGTCAAATTCCGTGATCTATTGCAAGTCACAAAAAATCTTGGTGCGGATGTGCTCGTAACAGGACATTACGTAAGAAGATTAGAAGAAAATGGTGAGGTAAAGTTGTGCAGAAGTATTGATAAAAGTAAAGATCAAAGTTATTTTTTGTTTGCTACAACTGAGGAGCAGTTAAAGCTTTTGCGATTTCCACTAGGTGGGTTCTATAAAAGTGATATAAGAAAATTAGCAAAATATTTTAGCTTACAAATCTCTGAAAAGCCGGATAGTCAAGATATATGCTTTGTTTCCGAAAGCTATAGTAAAACAATAGCTAAATTAGCTCCACAATCTGTACAGAAAGGTAAAATAGTAGATATTCATAGAAAAGTGCTAGGTGAGCACAGCGGCATAGTAAATTTTACAGTGGGCCAGAGAAGAGGCCTCTGCATTGCACACAGTGAGCCTCTTTATGTAATAAGAATTAATACAGAAAATAATGAGGTTGTAGTGGGTCCAATCAATGCGCTCATGCAAAAAAAGATATTGGTCAAAGAGTTAAATTGGCTAGAACAACCAAAAGAAGGCATGGAAGTAACTGTGAAGCTCAGGTCATCACATGCAGGAAGTTTAGCAACAATACATTCGACTGACGAAAAAAATAAAGCCTGTGTAATTTTAAACGACGATTACTTTGGCATCAGTCCAGGTCAAGCCTGTGTAGCGTATAAAGATGAGCAAGTAATTGGCGGTGGATGGATATGCTCTTAACTAAAGGGCTTAATTCTTTGATACAGAGTGTAAACGTACAATAATATTTATTGCTATTTTGCCATGTATCCCTTATACTATAAAGTAGAACATTATAGGTTTTAGCAATGGTTAAGGAAGTTGAAGAACTAATAAAAATTGTTGGTAAGGGTAATTTATTAGAGGCCTTGTTTATTTTTTTAGGCGGTTTTCAACATGCTAACTTAACTGGTAAAATAGACCATAGAAACCATATTGGTTTGTCTTCATTCGTTAGAAAAAAAGAGGAATCATTAGATAAATATTTTAACTTACAATTTAGTCTACAAGGGTTGTTCTTAATTTATACTCAAGCTTATAAAATTTTAAGCGGAAGTAATAATCTGAGCACTCAAGATATCATAGATGAAATATATAAAGTTATTAAGGAGTCTGAGTTAGGTAAAGACATACACGAAGTAGTAGATGGAAGAAAATTAGATTTACTTAACGTTTTGGCAAATCCAAAAAGAGAATCAATATTTAAAGCAGTAGAAGATTTTGAAAATAAGGTGCTTATTGATGTTAGAAGGTTGTTAAGTGAAGAAAATGCATTAAACGAATATGATAGAGAATTTACCTTAAATCAATGCATTATTGACTTCTATTATTCTATTCACAACATAAAAGTAGATAAAGATATAGCATTGTTCTTTTCTTTGGGTAGTCATTATAAAAAACTTTCGTCATCTAACAAAACAGTAAAAAGAGAAGTATCAGAGATATGTGAAGATCCATTAATAGAGAGCTATATAATGCTCTTAGCTAGCTCACTACAAAGGATCGAGCTATCAAGTAGAGATGGAACCATCGAATATACAATCGATCATGAGGATGTGGATCGACAAGAGAGAGCATTAAAAATGGATGGATTAATATATCCTAAGAATACAAAAAACACCCTGGAGCAACTGTTAAAAAACCAAAACAGTGATGAATTTGAACAATTAGTAACAAGCCCTAAAAATATATACTACTCAGTGCCACAAGAAGAGAATAAATGTAGGCCAAATTTCATTGTCAGCAAGAAAAATCATAAAAACACAGTCTGTAAACTTATTTTAGGTATGTTTGTATTGTCTGTTGGGTTATATGTTGCTGATTATTTCCTTATGGAGCAAAAATTATTTAATCCAATAAAAGGTGTCCTACCACAGGATAATTTTGCTAATCTAGTAATTGCTGCAATGCTTACTATCGTAATAGTATATGCCTTATCTCAATTATTGAAACCACCACAGGAACCACCACTTTCAACAGTCGATGATGTGCGGAAGAAAAAATTAGAACCGCTCCATGCAAATAAGCTCAGAACTACATAAATGTGGCAACTTAAAAGCACATATTGTATAATGCTTATTCTTAAGTTAAGAGGTAATCCATGGATTTAAGTAAAATAAAGATAAATTCAGATGAAATAAATGTAGTAATTGAAATAAGTGCAAGTGCTGAACCTGTAAAGTATGAATTTAATAAAGAGCTTGGGTTGTTACAAGTTGACAGATTTTTGTCTACCTCAATGACTTATCCTTGCAATTATGGGTTTATACCAAATACCTGCGCAGGTGATGGTGACCCTGCGGATGTTTTGGTGCTAACTCAATTTCCTTTAGCGCCTGGAGTTTTGATATCGGTGCGTCCAGTAGGTGCATTACTTACCAAAGACGAGAAAGGGGAGGATGAAAAAATATTAGCTGTACCTATCTCCAGTGTTGACAGCTATTATGAGAATATAAAAAACTATTCTGATTTATCTAAAAACCTACTAGATAAAATAGCTCATTTCTTTTCTCATTATAAAGATTTAGAAAAGGAAAAAACGGTGACAGTTGGAGAATGGGCTGATGTAGAAGAAGCAAAAAAAATTATTGAAAAAAGTAGAAATTAGTTTGCGTTGATTTAGCCTGAAATTACAGTTATTCGGAAAAATGTTGTTGTTTTTAATGGGTAAATATTGGTATCCGTTCAGGATAGCGGCAAGGTAGTATAACCATAGAGTAAAAGTGAGTTTACAACAAATGGTGTCATCCCAGTGCTTGACACTGGGATCCAGTCCTTTCGCACAAAAAACGTTGTAAAGTGTTTACCAACTTAGTTGGATCCCATTGTCAGCTACTCTGATGACAAGAAAGGGAGCACTGGAATTTTTGTTTCAGTATTTGTACATTAGCCATGCATCTGAACAGATACAAATATTGCAATTAAAAGCATTAGACAGGCAGTAAAGGTCTTGATATTATATAATCTTAAGTTCTAAACTTGGAAGGGTGGCCGAGCGGCTGAAGGCGGCGGTTTGCTAAACCGTTATACGATTGAAAAGTCGTATCGAGGGTTCGAATCCCTCTCCTTCCGTATATTATTGTTTAGGTATTCATTACAGTAATTTCACCCTCTTTTTTAATTATTAAAAAGTTAGCTAGCGTTTATTCAGTATTTATTATAGAATTAGTTATTAGCTAAATAATTTTATATGCATAAAATACTAATTTTGATATTAATAATGCTGCCGCTTAGGTTACTTGCAACTGAGATTGAAATTGTTGCAGATGTAAATGGTGAGCCAATTTCAAATTTAGATATCGAAAGACGTATAAACTTCATAAATTCATTGCTTGGCACTCAGAAGATTAATCAAAAAGAGGTAAAATCTCAAATTCTAAGACAGTTAATAGACGAAATTATCATTGTCAGCAAAGCACAGAAGATGAATATAGAATTGAGTAACGAGGAGTTAAATAATGCTGTCACGTTATTCTTAACTCAAAGTTTAAAACTTGAGGCTGATGAAGTTGATCAATACGTAAAAAAGCATAATATAGATCTCAATACCCTAAAAAAACAAGTAAAGTGTCAGCTACTGTGGAACAAGATTATTGAAGTAGGAATTGTGCCACTTGTCAATATCAGCGATAAAGAAGTGGACGATGTAAGAAAACAAAAAGAGAAACCTGACTACCTTATTACATTTCAGGAGTTTGTAATTCCTGATCAGAAGATGGCTGAAGATTTAATAAAACAATTACGTAGCAGTAATAATCCAGAATCTTCAATAAAGATGAGCAAAGCAACCGTTAATTTAAGTCAGCTAAAAGGTAAACTCAAGGACGTTTTGGAAGGATTAGAAATCAGTGATGTAGCAGGTCCGGTTAGTTTAAGCGAAGGTTACTCTGTTATAAAAGTCATAGATAAAGTACAGCTTAATCATACAATGCTGAAAAGTACTTTAAAACTGAAACAGGTTGTAGTTGAAGGTTCAGAAAGTTTACTCTCTAATTTTAAGGAGCAAAAGGTCAGTTGTTTAAATTTTGACAAGTTAGCAGATGATTTCAAGTTGCCAAGCGTAAAAGAGTTTGAAATAAAAATGCGAAATTTAAATCCTGATTTACAGATTTTATTTAGTAAAACAAATATGAATGAAATAGTAGAATTAAGAGAAAATAGCACTGCAAAGTTGATGATGTTATGTGATATCAAAAATAATGCAATGGATATAGAAGCAATCAAACAGGAAATGTATCAACAAAAGATTATGATACAAAGCAACCTGTTATTGGATAATATGCGTAAAAATGCAGCTGTTAGTTATCAGTTTAATTGAAGTTAGAGAGGTTTTCTACTCCATAAAAAGTTTATGAAGAATATAATGCTCATTGGCGGTGGAGTTGGAAATGCAGTGTTATTTTCGATAGGGAAGGCATGTCTTGAAAACAATCATAAGGTTTTATATTTCGCTGGCTATAAAAAATTAAGTGATGTATTTAAACGAGCACTGATAGAACGTGCATCAAGTACAGTAATTTGGGCATGTGAAGAAGGATTGATAGAAACAAGTAGAGATCAGGATAAATCCTTTCATGGTAATATAGTTAATGCAATAAGCTCATATCAGCAAGGAAAGTTAGGTAAAATTACTATTAGTTTAAACACTATAGATAAAATCATCACTATTGGTTCTGATAAAATGATGAAAGCTGTAAATGAAGCTAGAAAAACAATTTTAAAGCCATATCTGAAACCAAAACACATAGCAATATCATCAGTTAACTCTCCTATGCAGTGCATGATGAAAGAAATCTGCGCTCAATGTATTCAGCAACACATAAATAAGGAAACAGGAGAAATAAGTTTTGTTTATAGTTGCAGTAATCAAGACCAGGATATGGAGCTTGTTGACTTTGATTTTTTAAGTGAGCGCTTGAAGCAAAATAGTTTACAAGAAAAGCTTACTGCAAAATGGATAGAACATGTTCAAAGACACTAAACAGCACAAAGAGGAACTAAGGAAGCAATATAGAACCATAAGAAAAGATGTTGATGAAAGTTATTCTAGTTATGCAGCAAATTCTCTTATTAATCTCTTTAACAAAAACTTAAGTTGCGTTAAAGGTAAAACAATAGCAGCGTACATTCCAACAGACGGAGAAATTAATGTTGTGCCTTTGATGCATCATTTACTCGATTTAGGATATAAAGTAGCAATTCCTAATAAAAATAAGTTATTAAAATTTGAGGAATGGAATAAAGCAGATGAAGATATAATTCCCGACACAATCATTACCCCTATTGTTGCTTTTGATGATCATTTTAATAGGTTAGGTTTTGGCGGTGGTTGGTATGATGAAATGATAAAAAAATTACGGCCACTTGGAAAAATATTTATAGGTGTAGCCTATGAGAAGCAATATTGTAAAAATTTACCTGTAGAAAAACATGATCAAAAATTGGATATTATAATCACTGAGATGTGTGTTAGATGTAGAAGTGGATTGCTCAAAAAAGTGGATAGAAAGGAGTAGCATAGTCTCCCTCTTTCTGATAGTATAGCCCTTCTCATAATAGTCCAAAAAGAGTAAGATATGGATTGATAGTAGTGGAAGGTAAGGATGCCAGTAGCATATAGTTATGACTTAAGAAAAAAGGTAATGGAAGCATTGGATGAAGGAGAGAGTGGAGAAACTGTTGCCAAGAGATTTAAGATCGGAAAAACAACTTTATATGAGTGGAAGAAAAGACGTGAGAAAACGGGAGATTTTCAGTCAAAAAAGCCTGGAAGCGTGGCATAAAATTACCGACTGGAATGCATTTGCCGAATTTGCAAATGAGCAAGGTGGCAAAACTCAGTCAGAGATGCTGGGGCAATATTAGTAGACAAACAATTCATCGAGCACTTAAAAATATAGGATTCACAAGAAAAAAAAGACCTACGGATATAAAGAAAGAAATGAAGAAAAGCGAGCTCAATTTTCAAAGGTTATAGCAACAAAAGAACCTAAAGAATTAGTGTATATAGATGAGTCTGGCATTGATAACACTGAACCTATGGGTATTGCCAGAAAGGACAGCGGTTTTATGCCCTAAAATCTGGGAAGAAAACTCAACGAATTAGCATGGTTGCAACCTTAAGTTGTAATAGTTTAGACTTGATCTGACAAGCAAACAAAGTAAGA
>NZ_JAFEVF010000023.1:0-12446 GCF_048054115.1 Wolbachia endosymbiont of Nasonia vitripennis
CCTTTTTTGATAGTATGCATATTGCTTATCAGAAAAATATTGATAGCATTAAACAGGATGCTGATTTTGGTTTTGACTTTGTTAATTCTTCTGTCAGTTAATTCATGCCTGTCAGATCAAGTCTAAACTATTACAGTTAAATCTTCCATCCAAATAACCACGCACTCTACCTGCTTATCTGGGTAGACTTCTTGCACTAAGGTTTTATAGATCAACATTTGCTTTTTTATTTCATTTGATGAGGAAATAGAAACGTTATGGTGTGATTTATAGTCAATTATGATTGCTTTGTCTTCTGTTATACACAGTCTGTCTAGCCGCACTAATACTGGTTTTCCGTCAATTGTTCCACTAAGTGGAATTTCTGATTTGCCCTCCAAGTTGAACAGGTAATCATATTTTTCATTAAAGGTTAATATTTTGCTGTAAATTTCATCCTTATCTTCACTAGTGTTTATGCTATCAAGATATTTCCTAACCCAATTTTTTCTCCTGTCTTTCTCTATCTTGGGCATATATTGCAATATACTGTGAATTATTAAGCCTCTTGCATAGCTGTCTGTCGTCCCAATGCTCCTTTTTGTCATTCCAGCATTCTCATCTGTCATCCCAGTGCTTGACACTGGCTTTTTTTCTCCAGGTTCCAGCGTTACGTGCTGCAATGACATTGATAGGTTTGATGGAGGTGAAATCACTGGAACATCAAAATAATCACGTTTTTTATAAATAGAAGGGTAGTTTGCATTCATGCATAGCACTTCAACTTTTTCTTTAAATATCGGCTGTAAGTATAGTTTTTTCCTCTCATATAATGCTCCATATTGAATAACTAGATCATACCAAGAGCCCTTTTGCACTGGCTCTTTGCCTAAAATGTATAACTCATCTTCAGCACGCGTAAGTGCCACGTACAGCAAACGCAAATATTCGTTATAATCCTCTAGTTTTCTCTCTCTTTTTACTTGATTACAATAAGCATTACTATTTTTGCCACACCAAAATGGTGCTTCCGTTGCATCAAACAAAATATTTTCGCTGTTTCTTGGTACTGTATTTGTGTCAACTAAAAACACTATTGGAGCTTGTAGACCTTTTGATTTATGAATTGTCATTATTCGTACAGCATTGAGTTCTGATTGCATATCGTTTTTAATCTCAGGATTATTTTCTTTGATCCACTGAACAAATGCTTGAAGAGATGGGTGCTCAAATTGCAATACGAGGTTCATAAATTCGTCTAGAATCTCGAAGCACTCAAGACCTAGCCTTGCAGCAAATTTCTTTTTACCTGTGCGTAATATATGCGTGAATAATGTAAGAGGGGATTTTGTCTGAGATAAGTTAATCAGATAGTTTAATTCGCTATAAATAACCTCATGATAATCATGAATTTTTTCCCACAATGACTGCTCTTTACGATTATATGCAATATTGAATAAATCGTCCTCAGTAAAGTTAAATAGCGGTGATTTTAAAACATTTGCAAGAGCAAGATCATTTGCCTGGAGGAGCAAAAATTCAGCTAAAGCTATTAAGTCCTGCACAGCTATGTAATCCATAATTCTAAAATAATCTCGGCCTATAACTGGTACATTTACTTTTTTTAGTTCACTTATTATGTAATCAACTAACACATTTCGCTGCCGTACCAAAATCATAATATCCCTTGGTTCTATATGACGATCTTTGGCGACTAAAATCCGCCCTTCGTTTAACCAATTGTGAATTCTTTGGGCTATTGCCTGAGCAAGTAATCGATCTGTTACTACATAATCTTTCCTCTGTATTAAATGAATTTGTAAGGCTTGCTGCTCTTCCTCTTTATACCTTGGCAGTAACGGCCAGATTTCAATGTACCCTTGATCGTTTTCTCTATATGGAATATGTTTTATCTTGTTATCATTGAAAGATATTTCTTCACGAAAATTGTTAAATATTCTGTCTACAAGCATCAAAACTTCTGGAGTTGAGCGAAATGACTTTTCAAGTTGACATGATACCCAATCTCTGCCACCGGTTTTCGTGTGAAAATATTGCTGCATGTAATTAAATAGATGGGGATTTGCTCCTTGAAATCTGTAAATTGATTGTTTTACATCTCCAACAACGAATAAAGTTCTCTTTTCGTCACCACCGGTAAAAAATTCATTGCAGAGATTTGTTATAATTTTCCATTGACTGATACTATTGTCTTGTGCCTCGTCAACAAGAATGTGGTCTATTTTTTGATCTAGATTAAACAATATCCAATCTTTATAGCCTGGATTGCTAAGGAGATTTGTTGCTAAATTGATGATATCATCATAATCAAGCAGTGCATTCTTTGATTTTTCACTATTATATAGATCAACATATACTTTAAATATACTAAGTAAACTACTGGTTCTTGCGAATATTTGATAAGAATTTATATCCTTTACATGGGTAAACAATGCATTTTGAATGCTTTCTATCATTTGCTCTACGTCTTCAAATTTTTCCAAAGCACCCTTTGTTATAATGGATGATATGCTCTTTTTTTCGTACGATTCTGATTTGAGAAATACTTTAGCTAAGTTCTCTATCTTGTTGTCATCCCAGTAGCTGACACTGGGATCCAGAAAAAAAGAAATATGGATCCCAGTGTCAGCTACTGGGATGACAACATTTGGTACGGACGATTTTGTGCTATTACACCAATCATAAAGTATCGCACTGTAACTCTGATCTCTTTTGCTGCCCTCACTTAATATTTTAGCTAATCTTTTTATCTGCTCAATCGTTTCACTCTGTAAATCGTGAATCTTATCTGGGGCACTTAGTTTATCTTTGATATACCCTAAATTATTTTCTAGAGCTGATCTCTTTATACATAAGGTATAGAGTAAATCACTCAGCTTGTTTTCATCAATTTCAGCTGCAATGATATTTATATCGTCCTGCACAGTTTCATTATGAAGCGTTTTTTCAAATACGATGGAATGCAATTCTTTACATTCGCTCAACGTACAATTTGGAGCGATACCAGTTTCTGTAGGAAAGCTGGAGATTAATTTATAACAAAAGGCGTGTATAGTTTGAATATTAAGACCAATATTTTCCAGTTCAGAAAAAAGCCTTCTTGCTCTTGTTAAATAATCTTTATTTTCTCTGGTCACACACTGGGCTAATTGTTCTAAATCTGTGACCAATATACCCTCTGGACATATTGCCCACTTACTAAGTGTACTGTAAATGCGATCCTCCATTTCATTTGCTGCAGCATTGGTAAATGTTAAGCAGAGAATATTTCTCTTATTCTCTAATAGAAGTCTTAATACTCTGTCTATTAAGATCTTTGTTTTACCTGTACCAGCTGATGCACTTACCCATACAGAGAAGTTAGGATTTATGGTATTTGATCTCATTAGGAGTGTATAAAGTTTGACTGAAGTGGCATTTCAAGTATAGTAAATAAGATAGTGTTAGTGAAGATATACAGATGGAAAGTTTTTGTGTAAAGGCTCCTGCAAAGATCAATCTTTTTTTACATATTATAAATAGAGAAGAAAGAGGGTATCATTTAATTGAAAGTTTGGTTGTCTTTGCTAAACTTTCTAATTTTTTAGAGATAAAAGTAGGAGAAAAAAACTTTAGATATGATAACTCTACAGTTCAATTTGTAAACTCTGAGTTTAAAATAAATTATCGATATAATACTATAACGAAAGCATTGAGTCTACTGCTTAGGCATGCTCCTGTACGCACTAAAGTCACTGTGAAGGTTGTAAAAAATGTACCAATTGCTGCGGGATTTGGTAGTGGTTCCTCAGATGCTGGAGCTGTGATACGCATGCTGGGAGAGCTTTGGAACATTGATAGGCAAATTTTAAATGATATAGCTTTAAGCGTTGGTGCTGATGTGCCTGCAAGTGTAGATAGTAAGCCAGTTTTTGTTAGAGGTGTTGGTGAGGAATTATGTCCCATTAAGCAATGCTCTTTACCCATAAGTCTGGTACTTGTGAAACCAAAAAAAAAGTTTTTGAATACATCAGAAGTATTTTCCAAGTATAAAGAGGATTTCTCTCAGCCAATTAAGTGGAGTGATAACACTGAGGAGAATTTGTTAGAGCTTCTTAAAGAGACAAAAAATGACCTGCAAGAAGCAGCAATAAGTCTTGTACCTGAAATTCAGAATGTAATATCAACACTAGAGTCACAAGAAGGCTCTATACTTTCTCGTATGTCAGGTAGTGGTGTAGGGTGTTTTGGAATGTTTGATAGTGAAGAAAGTGCAAAAGCTGCAGCGGCAAATATCAAAAAGGAATATCCAGAATGGTGGGTGTGCGACACGGAATTAATGGTTTGATTTATGCCCTTAATTTCCAAGAAGAAAAATCTTATAGATGGTTACAGGGAAGAAAGATTTTGGGTAAATAATCAAGAATATCATGGCTCAATTATAATTTTTCCTGAAAAGGTGATTAAATTGAAAGAAAGTGATATAAATAACAAGGAGTATTTTAAATCTTTTTTAACAGAGGAAATAGAGATTTTGATAATAGGTACTGGTAAGATACGCGATTGTTCAATGAAGTCTTATCTTATGGAGCAAAAGAATTTAAATTTTGAATTTATGACGACGGGTTCTGCATGCAGAACCCATAACGTTTTAATATCTGAAGATAGATTTGTTGTCAGTTATCTGATAGCATGTTAGAGATATTTACACAGAGTTTTTTTATAAACAGTCTAATTGCGGTAATTATGATTAGCCTAGTCACAGGAGCTCTAGGGTCATTTATGATATGGCAAAGGTTATCGTATTTAGGTGATAGTTTGTCCCATTCTTCATTGCTTGGTATTGCACTTGCTTTGATCTTTAATATCAGCCCATCGGTAAGTATAATGCTCATTGCAATTATGTTTGCTATACTACTTTCTCTTAATTTTAATAAATTATACTCTGCTGATACGATATTGAACATAGTTACCAATGTAGTTTTATCATCGAGTTTAATACTTATGTCTTTTCTTCCATCAGGTAATAATAGTATTATTAGCTCACTTTTTGGTGACATATTAATGATTGACCAAAGTAATATAATATCAATTTTTCTAACCTCCGTAATAGTTACTTTGATATTAATATTTAGATGGCGCTATTGGCTGATGATTTCGATTAATCAAGATTTGGCAACAGTTGAGAAAGTACATGTTAATTTTGTTAGGCTAGAATTTTTGATTATACTCGCTATCTTTATTGCAATTTCTGCTCAATTAATAGGAATATTACTCATTGCTGCATTTTTGTTAATACCTGCTGCATCAGCAAGACTCATTTCAAAAACTCCAATGCAAATGATTATTGTTGCAACAGTTTTTTCTGTGATTTCTGGAGTATCAGGTTTGATATTATCTGCAAGTTTTGACTTATTAACTGGACCTGCAATTATACTTATCGCAGCTGTGTATTTAATCATTGCTTATTTTATAAGATTGGTGTTAAGTAGATCGACTTAATTTTGGTCTCGGAAGTTCATAATTCATTAACAAATGAGTGTAACTATCTGAGCGTAAAGTAGTTTTTGCTACGTTGTTTTTATGTGCTAATTGTTAATTTGTGGAGTGAAAGATATGGCCAAAGGATTTTTTTCTAGATATATAGGACAGCCTATAAAAAATTTTTATAATTATGTTACGGGAAAGAAAGAAGTGTCTGATGATATGCAGAATACAGCAAATCAAAAAAGCTCAGAATTGTTGGAAACTGATGTACAATCAAATGATGTACCACCAAGTAGTGATAATATAATATAGATGGCATGAGGATCACGCCATCTAAAGTTAAAAAATTCCTTGAGAAACCCGATACTTTAAGTGGTGTATTAATTCATGGGAGTGACAATAGTAAGGTCGATATTTTTGTACAGGAAATAATTGCCAACTTGAATGAGTATTCAGTTCAGGTGATGGATTTTGCAGTAGTGAATAAGTCGCCTGGCTTGTTATTTTCCGAGTTGGCAAACATTTCGATGTTTACTAAAAAAAGGCTAGTTAAGCTGATAAATGTCAGTGGAAGTATATCTAAAGAGTTAAGAAACATATTGGATCATAATATAGGCGATCATTATATAGTAATGATAGCAAATGATCTTCCATATAGTTCTACAACTAAAAGTTATATGGAAAGCTCAAAAATTTTCGGTGTCATTACCTGCTATAAGGACAGCGGTAGTAATCTTTGTGATATTATATCAAGTTACTTGAAACAAAATGATATAGAGTGCACAAGTGAGATAATCTACCACTTGCAGTCTTATTTTAATCATAGCAAACTGCCTATATATTCAGAGCTTGAAAAATTAGTTTTATATCTAGGAAAAAGAAAAGATCTTAAACTTGCTGATATAGATCTATGCTTTTCAACCTCCGGCAATGATTATGTTACACTTGATAATCTGTGCTCTGCAATAGTGAGTAAAGACATGGGACAATTCATCAAAATTTCCGATGTATTGATATTACAAGAGAATTTTTCACCGATAGCATTAATCCGTATTATATCAAATTATTTTCTACGGCTAGAAAGCGTTTTGCTGTTAATACAAAATGGAATGAATGAACAAGCTGCAATTGACCAGCTGAGTCCTCCATTGTTCTTCAAACAATTGCAGAGTTTTAAATCTCATTTGAAAAGTTTGCAACTTTCAGAACTTAAGAAGATCTTAGAAAATTTGATGAGCTTGGAAGTGACTTGTAAAAGAACTGACTTGGACCATAAAATGATCTTTCAGCATGAGATTAACTATTGGTGTTATTCGTTCAGCAGAGTAGTAAAATAAGGTAGACGAGAAAAAACAACTAAATGTTGTCATGAAAGTAGCTGACACTGGGATCCAGAAATATGGGATATGTGTAGAAGTTATTTTAAAATACAACGTTTTGGCAAGATTATGGATTCCAGTGTCAAGCACTGGAATGACAGGAGCAGAAACTGGAATGACAAGAAATCTAATATTTTCACATTTCCTGAACAATGCTTATTGGTGTCATTCAAATACATTCGGTGCATTTAAACCTTTTGTATGATTTTCTTCTAACCTTGCAACAATGCTCTCTCTACCGATAAAAATTAATAATTTAGCGAGTTCTGGACCTGTTTCTGTTCCTGTTAAAGCGAGGCGCAACTGCATAAATAGATCTTTTGCCTTTATATCAACTATCTGTCGAATATTTTTAACCCACTCTGATAATGTGTTTTCATTACAATCACCTTTAGGCAATGAACTTAGCGCTATTTTTATAAACTCTTTATTAAGAACCACAGGCTCTATACCAAATTTGCATGTTTTCCACCATTTGGCCACCTCAGAAAACTTTTCTATATTACTCCTTATAAAATACCAAAACTCTGAGCCAATTTGACTTAAACGATCTTGCACCATTTCAAATGGCATTTGTTGCAGCACTTTGCTATTTAGCTTATACATTTCACTCAAGCTGAATTGTGCAGATGCTGAGCTAAATTTTTTAATATCAAATGAGTTAATTAAAGACTGCATATCAACATGAGCTTCTATCGGATCAGATGTGCCAAGTTTTGCTAAATAGCTAATTAGCGCCATTGGCTCAATCTCATCTTCTCTTATGGACTTAATATCCAACCCACCTTTCCGTTTCGATATCTTGCTATCATCAAAATGTAGTAGGGGAAGGTGAGCAAATATAGGAATTTTCGCTTTTAATGCTTTAATAATTTGGATCTGAACTGCGGTATTAGTTACATGATCTTCCCCGCGTACAACATGGGTTACATTAAAGTCAACATCATCAACAACAGAAGGTAACATGTATGTATAAATTCCATCTTCTCTTTTTACCACAGGATCGCTAATGTGAATTGTTGCAATATTTATTTCACCTTTAACTTCATCATTCCATTTTACAATTTCGTTTCTATTCAATTTAAATCTGAAATGTGGTTTTCGTCCTTCTTGCTCATAACGAATTTTCTCTTGCTCAGTTAGAAGCAACGCACCTCTATCGTAAACAGGGGGAAGACCTTGTTTTAATTGCAATTTTCGTTTAGTGTCTAATTCTTCTCTTGTTTCATAACATGCATAAATATGACCTTCTTTCATTAACTGTAAGAACACCTCGTTATAGCGCTCAAAACGCTCTGATTGCTTAAAACTTGAATTCCAGTTTATGCCAATCCATTTTAGGTCTTCTATGATATTATCTACATATTTGATATCTGAACGCTCAAGATCAGTATCATCAAAACGTAGTAAAAATTTTCCATTTTGATTACGTGTGTACATCCAACAAATGAGTGCAGTGCGTATGTTTCCTACATGTAGGTAGCCAGTTGGGCTTGGAGCGAATCTTGTTAGCATTTAAATGATTACTTTAGTTTATTTTAATTGTATATAAATGTACTGCTAAAGCAAGATTCTTCTTTGTCTTGGTGTTAGTTGCTACAAAGTACAGCGAACATGAAACCTTTTTGTTAGAGTTCCATGATCTGCCTAAAATACTCTGAAAGCACGGCTTTAGTTATTTACTCTAAATATATTATACGTATACTTGTTATTAAATTAAATTTGAAATGATAAGAAATGAGTGAATTTAAATCAATCCGCAATATTGCAATAATTGCACACGTTGACCACGGAAAAACTACTTTACTTGATAACATGTTAAAACAAAGTGGCACGTTTCGTGAGAATCAAGAAGTTCAAGAACGAGTGATGGATAGTGGTGATCAAGAACGCGAACGTGGGATTACAATACTTGCAAAATGTACGTCAATAATGTGGGGTGATGAGAAAATCAATATCATTGATACACCAGGACATGCGGATTTTGGTGGAGAAGTGGAAAGGGTGCTCTGCATGGCAGATGGTGTATTACTACTGGTTGATGCTGCAGAAGGTCCAATGCCACAGACTAAGTTTGTGTTGTCAAAAGCACTAAAGGCAAATTTAAAACCGATTGTGATAATCAATAAGGTTGATCGACCAGATAGCAGAATTGATGAAGTACTAAATGAAATATATGAGTTATTTTTTAACCTTGATGCAACCAACGAGCAACTAGATTTTCCAGTACTCTATGCTTCAGGTAGAAATGGTTGGTGTGCTAAGGAGCTATCTGATGAGAGAAAAGATTTAAGCCCATTATTTTCAACGGTGATAGATTACATAAAACCTTCCGTTTATGATCAAAATGCACCTTTTGCTATGCTAGTTACTTTACTTGAATCTGATAAATTTCTTGGCAGAATATTGACAGGAAAGATCTACCAAGGAATCGCGCAAGTTAACTCAGATCTTAAGGTAATTGATCTTGATGGTCAAGTGGTTGAGCGAGGGAGATTAACTAAGTTACTCTCATTTTCTGGCTTAAAACGCGTTCCAGTAGAGCAAGCTGTAGCTGGTGATATCATTGCCATTGCAGGACTTGAGAAAGCTTCAGTTTCAGACACTATAGCAGCACCAGAAGTTACAACTGCGATCAGCTCAACTCCAGTTGACCCGCCAACAATGGCGATTACTATAAGCGTGAATGACTCACCTTTTGCTGGGCAAGAGGGAACAAAACTTACCTCAACTGTTATAAAAGATCGTTTATATGCAGAAGCAGAAACAAACGTTGCAATTACTGTAACTTTGGCTCCAAGTGGTGAAGCATTTGAAGTAGGTGGACGTGGTGAGTTGCAGCTTGGGGTACTGATTGAAAATATGAGAAGGGAAGGTTTTGAACTTTCAGTTTCACGGCCTCGAGTGCTGTTTAAAGAAGAAGATGGCAAAAAACTTGAACCTATAGAGGAAGTAGTAATTGATGTAGATGATGAGTATAGTGGAATCATCATGGAAAAACTTAGCTTTCGAAAAGGTGAAGTAACTGACATGAGACCTTCTGGTAGTGGCAGAACTAGGTTGACATTTTTAGTGCCATCAAGGGGATTAATTGGCTATCAAGGAGAATTTTTAACTGATTCTCGCGGCACTGGTATAATCAACCGTTTATTTCACAGTTATGCTCCACATAAAGGTTCAATTTCCGGAAGGCGTAATGGGGTTTTAATTTCAACAGACAAAGGCGAAGCAGTAGCGTATGCAATTTTCAATCTGCAAGATAGGGGAATTATGTTTGTTAAGCCACAAGATAAGGTATATTGTGGTATGATTGTCGGTCAGCATAGTCGTGACAATGATTTAGAAATAAATGTACTTAAAGGTAAGCAATTAACAAACGTAAGAGCTTCAGGTAGCGATGAAGCTATAAAGCTTACTCCACCAAAAATAATGACACTGGAGGATATGATAGCATATATAGACGATGATGAATTGGTAGAAGTAACTCCAAAATCTATACGTTTGCGTAAGAAGTTCCTCGATCCAAATGAACGTAAACGTGCAGGAAGGGCGAAGAATAAAGAGTAATCAACGTTCCTGATAAAAAGCTGTATGAGCTACTCGGATAACACCATCATAAAGGGAACCAGTGTCAGTTACTTGAGCAGGTACTGGGATGACAAGAGAAGGCTACAAAGGTGTCATGCAAGTAGCTCATCCAGCTTTTTTATAATCATCGAAAACATTGTATTTTAACATTACTTTTATACTTATAAGTTTCTAGGCACTGGATTTGTTGTAGACTTACTCTATCACTTTACCCTCTTATTTTACCACTCTCCTGCCTATATATTTTTATATGAGGATTTTTGCAAAAGTTTCGCATTTTTTGTAACATGATTTTCAGTATGTGTAACCTAAATGCAAATTGATCACGAAACTAGTGTAATTATTGAGGCCATAGAGAAATTTGGTGGTGAGGCAAGGCTTGTTGGTGGATGTGTTAGAGATTCAATTTTACAGCGTGACATTCACGACATCGATCTTGCTACTAATCTGCTGCCTAATCAAGCAGTTAAAGCGTTAAAACTCCGTAATATAAAAACTATTCCAACTGGCTTAAAACATGGAACTATTACTGCGATTTTAAATAAAAGATCCTTTGAGATTACAACGCTAAGGCATGATGTAAAGTGTGACGGTAGACATGCGAAGGTAGAATTTACTAATGATTGGCAAGCTGATGCTTCAAGGCGCGACTTTACGTTTAATGCTCTTTATGCAGACAAATATGGCCATATATACGACTACTTTGGTGGCATTCAGGACTTAAAAGCACGAAAGTTAAACTTTATAGGTAACGCTGAAGATAGGATTAAGGAAGACTATCTACGTATTTTAAGAGCGTTTCGTTTTCACGCTAAAATATGCATAGGAGATTTAAGTGATGAAATATTGGATGTGTGCAAAAAGCATTCGCACATGATTCAAAACCTCTCTGGAGAGAGAATAAGAGAAGAAATATTTAAACTCTTGGAATGCAATGATCCTGCTCCAACACTTAAGAGCATGCAAAAATCTGATGTTTTACAAAAAATTATTCCAAAAGAAGTAAAATGCGAAATTTTATCTTCACCACTTCTTATCAACACTAAACCTCCTACAAAACCCTCAGCGTATGGCCATACGCCTTTCCTAGATCCCACAATCGATGCACTAACAAAATTAGCGTTGCTTATTAGGACTGCTGAAGATAGAGTTAGTCTTGGGGAAGAAGTGAGCAAGTTTTTACGTCTTTCAAATAAGCAAAAGAAAAAAATATTATTTTTATTATCAAACAATATCAAAACAGAGCTTTCAGAAAAAGAGCAAAAGAAATACATATCTTTATTTGGTAAGGAATTATATTGTGACTTAATGAAGATTTGTGGTATTGAGTCTGGAATAAATGTTGATGAGTATATTTCATTTGCTAAGATGTTTAACATTCCAAAATTTCCTTTATCTGGTGATGATTTAATAACTATAGGTCATCAACCAGGAAAAAATTTAGGTAGAAACTTGGAATTGCTACGACAACACTGGGAAGACAGCTCCTACACTTTAACAAAGGAGGAGCTGATACTTTATGCTAAAAGTTTTATCTAGACATTGCTTCTTGCTTCACACTTACCGGAGTGCTATTAGTGTGACTCATGGAAGGATTAGGTGTTAATTTGTATTTTTCTTTAGCTTTCTTTGTTAATTGATACTCGTTTACTCCTCCTTGAGTCTGATTACACATTCCCTGATTTGGGGATAAAAATGTATCTCTTATACTTGATGCCAGTTGTAATCCCTGAATCTTATATGAAAAACATTTCATTTCAGCTTTTATTAACTCCTTCACAATAAATTCTTTGACTGAGTCATTATTGCTATCATTTCTGTTAGCCAAAAAATCTGTGAAAGAATTTAGTATTGATTTACTATCTTCTTCATTTAAATTGTAATAGTTTAGACTTGATCTGACAAGCAAACAAAGTAAGATAAAAATATAGACAAGTTTTAAAGGAGTGTCAGATATGAATACAACACAAGAAAATGTAATAGTTTAGACTTGATCTGACAGGCATGAATTAA
>NZ_JAFEVF010000024.1:0-12421 GCF_048054115.1 Wolbachia endosymbiont of Nasonia vitripennis
CAGTTAATTCATGCCTGTCAGATCAAGTCTAAACTATTACACTTTTAGTAACCAGGCTCAACGACAGAAAAAAAGGAGTTATCGTTCTTGTGATGCACAGACTCCATTTAGAAGATTTAACTGGTCACCTCCTCTGTAAACCAAGAAACATATGGCACCATGTCTGTTTACCAATAATAGCTGAAGATAAGGAGATTATTTATTCAGTTAATAATCATATTCCAGAGCATGAACAGGAAATATACTCAAGAAAAGAAGGTCAATTGTTGTATTCCCTAACTGAAGGAAAAGAAGAAATTGAGATGATAAAAGCTGAACTTGGGAGTTATGGTTTTGCTGCTCAATACCAACAAAACCCTCTACCACTTTCAAGTGCTATAATTAAACGAGAGTGGTTGAAGCGCTATAAAAATTTTCCTGATAGCCTCTTGCATGTAACACAAAGTTGGGATACTGCAATTTCAACAAACAATACAAGTGACTTTAGTGTCTGCACTACCTGGACAAAAGTAGATAATACATTCTATTTACTCGATGTATATCGCGCAAAACTTGAATATCCAAAACTTAAAGAGAAAGTTCTGTCGCTGGCTGCAAGGTGGAAGCCACACGCAATTTTAATCGAAGCAAAAGCAAGCGGTCAGCAATTGGTTCAGGAGCTCAGGAAAAACAGTGATTTACCTATTATTCAAATAGTACCACATGATGACAAATTAACTCGATTTCACCGAATTGTCCCAATTATAGAATCTGAGCGGGTTTTTCTCCCTAACCAAGCAGTATGGCTTAGCGACTTTGAGTATGAGATTTTAATGTTTCCAGAAATCCGTCACGACGATCAAGTAGACAGTACCGTGCAATATCTTCAGTGGGTGAGAAATAATATTGCTAGAGTGGTAGCTATACGTTCATTGTAGCTTGAAAAGGTTCCTCGGAATTGTGTATAATTTTTTTAACTGAGCTTATTTAACTTATCCATTTTCTGAATGATATTTTAGGGTTTATTGAAATAAATACTACGCAAAAATTCTATCTCTGGGTGCTTAGATGAATATCTTTATATTAGACGAAAATCCTGTAACTGCAGCACAAATGTTATGCGATAAGCACATAGTAAAAATGCCGCTAGAAACTGCTCAATTGCTTAGCAGTGTTTTTTCAATAGCATTAAAAGAGCCAAATCCTTTAGTCAGCATTACAAACCAGAATATAGAAGTTCCATATAAACTTACTCACAAAAACCATCCTTGTTCTTTATGGGCTAGACAATCAAAAGGAAACTTTGATTGGTTAATAAAACATGGAAAAGAATTGTGTATAGAATATAGCTTGCGATACAAAAGAACGCATAAATCCGAAGAAGTTATAGATTGGTGCGATAATAACAAGGATTTGCTAATATTTCGATCAGCTGATATACAAGCTTTTACACAAGCGTTACCTGATCGATATAAATGTAATAACCCAATAGAAGCATATAGAGAATATTACCTAAAAGAAAAGATGAGATTTGCTAAGTGGGAAAAAGGTAGAGAAGCACCAGATTGGTTGCTAGACAAAATGCTATAGGTTATAAAATTATCCAAACCGATCATAAAAAAGGTAGAATTGAAGTTGCAAAAGCAATGCTGGCTGATAATGTTGATGTTTATCAAGTTTATTGATCTTTCTATTTGTGAGATTAAAGAATTCAGTAAACTGTTATTCCCAGTATATGGTAGGCTACTTGCACTATAGAGTGTCATGTACACATCTGTACTAACAAGCAGAGGTAAATCTAAGTCAGTTTAGATATAACATTTACTTTAAAAAACTTTATTTTACGCTGATATTCTAGCGCTTTTCTGTGGTATTTTGTTGGGGTATAATTTGCAAAACTATCTTCCTTATAGGTTAAAAAATTACACTGCTTTATATGTAACTCTATCCACTCTGCATAATCCTGATGATCAGTTGCAATAAATATTTCACCTGTGACAAGTATTTTTTTTGCTAATAAATTTAAAAATTCCGTATTAATTAACCGTCTTTTGTTGTGACTTCTTTTTGGCCATGGATCTGGAAAGAGAATAAAGAATTTTTCAACACTGTGGTCAGGAAAATTGACAATTAATTCTCTTGCATCTTCTGTCCATATTAAAATATTTTTTATGCTGTGTGCTTCTATGCTTTTTAGCAAGGAAGAGACCCCCTTTAAATAAGGCTCACATCCTATAAATAATAGATCAGATTCATTGAATGCCTGATGGAGCATATTTTCACCATTACCGAAACCTATTTCTACCCGTATTCTTTTTTGTAAGTCTACGATCTTTTTTATAGATTCCTTGCTGTTTTTAATAGAATACTTCTCCAGAACATTCAACTTCAACCTAGATCTTCTGGAAAATGACCTAATCCAATTATTATTCCTAGATAACATATCTTACATAACTTAATCTTTTATAGCTTAAACAATTCTCGAAATGAATTAATGAGAATTTACTTGTCACTAATTATTAATATTATATAATATATGAGTTCTAATGAAGTTAAAATTAAAAGGTATGGAAAGTACAGTTGCTATCAAGAGGCTATCATCAAATAGGTTCATAGAAGAGATATTTCAAGATCAATTTGATAATCAAGACAATGACTTTTGTGAAGATTCTTTTGCTAACAAAATCAAAGAAGGAGATGTGGTAGAAGGTATAATCACAAGAAGAAATTCTAATGATATTGTGGTTGATGTTGGTTTAAAGTCAGACGGAAGAATTCTGATTAAGGAGCTCAGTTGTAATGATGATATCACTGTTGGCTCGAAAATTAGAGTTTATGTTGAAAGAATTGAAGATTACCATGGTAATGTTGTTCTTAGTCGTGAGAAAGCAATCAGAGACGAAAAATGGAATAAATTGGAAGAAAGCGCAGTTACAAAAGATGAAGTAACAGGAATCATTAAACGCTCAATTAAATGCGGTTTTATTGTTGATCTTGGTGATGGAATAAGTGCGTTTTTACCGCTGAGTCATGTGGATTTGAAGCAAATAAAAGATGCTAATCACCTTATTGAAACTGAACAAAAATTCATCGTGCTTAAAATGGATAAGAAGCAGGGGAATATTGTAGTATCAAGAAAGCTGGTATTAGAGAAATTGCATGCTGGTGAAAAAATTAAGTTTTTAGAATCTTTAAATGAAGGTGATGTAGTAGAAGGCAAAATAAAAAGCATCACTCACTACGGTGCATTTGTTGGCATTCATGAATCAGATACAGTGGGAGTTATAGATGGGCTGCTACATATTACAGATATCTCTTGGAGTAATGTAAGTCATCCATCTGCAATTTTTTCTTATGGTCAGCATATAAAAACTAAAATTATAAAAATAGATAGAGAAAATGGAAAAATCTCCCTGGGTGTAAAACAATTAGGAGACAATCCTTGGCAAGATCTAGAGTCAAAATGTCCAATTAACAGCGTACACAAAGGATGTGTAACGGGTATAAAAGATTGTGGATTCATTGTTGAGATTAAACCTGGGATTGCGGGTTTGGTACACTCATCAGAAATAACTTGGAGCAAGAGTAATTTACCAATCAGTAATTTTGTAACAATAGGACAAGAAGTGGATGTAAAAATTCTCGGTATTGACATTATTAAAAATAAGATGAGTTTAAGCACAAAAAGGTGCGTAGAGAATCCTTGGCAAGTATTTATTGATAAATATCCTCTTGGTTCTATTGTTTCTGGTAAAGTTAAAAGCAACAATGGTTCACAAATATCTGTGACTTTTGATAATTCTGAGATATCTGAGGACGTAGAAGGAACAATTTATATGCAAAATCTAAGTTGGTCGAAAAACAATTCAGATGAGATAAAAAAGTATAATGTAGGTGATGAAATAGAAGCAAAAGTGATAAGGGCTAACGTAGATCGGACAAGAATTTATCTTGGAGTAAAGCAAATAGAGTATGATCCTCTTGAAGAACTGATAGAGAAAGTTAAAGTAGGGGATAAAATTCAGGTTACTGTAAGTAAGAGAGAGGAAAATGGTCTAATCGTTGAGGTTGAGAACAATGTAACCCTTTTAGTAGATCAAGAGCATTTACCAGAAAATAAAAAGTTTTCTATATCAGAAAAAATACAAGTTGAAGTAGTAGGTGTTGAAAAATATAATATAATATTATCTGCCAAATAACTTCTTGTGCTTCATATAAATGGCAACGAAATCTGATATAATAGCAAAAGTGGCAAAAAAACACCTTTTGTTAGATAAGGTCATTATAGCAGACATAGTTGATAGTTTCTTTCGAGTGTTTTCAAACACGTTGAAATATCATAATAGAGTTGAAATCAGGGGGTTTGGTTCTTTTTCAATTAGAAGCTATAACTTGAAAGAAGCAAGTAATTTGACGTCACAGAAGGTTGCAAAACATCAATACTTTAAAACTTATTTTCGTAGCAGTAAAAAGTTATCCCTCTTGATAAATGAATAAAAATCTATATTGTAAATTTGAAAGTTGTACAATATAGCATCATATGCAAGTAGTAGAAATAGTTATACATAATAACACATATAAAATATCTTGCGAAAGTAAAAAGAAGGACCATTTATTACAACTTGCTAATAGCTTCAACAAGCTAGTTAGCTCCATATCTCAAAGAACTGGAGGTAAGGGCTCAGATGCATTAAATTTCTTACTTGCAGCATTGACTCTCGAAGACAAAATTTTAGAATTAACAAAGCGATTAGACGAAATAAATCAAGAATGCAAAAAGTATAGGGAGGAAAAAAGAGTAGAATATGCTGAAGTATTAGATAGGGTAAACAAGATTATTGGGTGCATAAGTGATTAAAGCAAGCAATCAAATCGACTACCTCACTACTCAAATCAGGGGGGAGAAGTTTCTTACGAGTGATGTAACAATATAATTCGCAATCATCAAGATCAACTATTTTTTCGTATTCAATTAGTTCACTTAAGGAAAATTTATCAAGATATTTCAATGCAAAATGCCCTAAAAGTATATCAGTTTCTTTACAACCCCTATGCCAACTCCTATACATCAGTTTTCTTCTTAATAAGGAGATATCTATCATTGTCATTAAACTTTTTTTTAATTTAAAGACTAAACTAAATACTTGTCAAGCAAGGCGCATTTTAATATACTCAACGTTTGATTAAGATTTAAAACATAGGTGGAATTAATTTCTCATCAACTTAGCGCTGGAATATATTATTTTTTATCGTTTTCTTTAATAATTTCTATCATAGTATTCGTGCATGAATGTGGGCATTATATTGTCGCTAAAGCATGCAAGGTTAAAGTTGAATCTTTTTCTATAGGCTTTGGTCCTGAAATTTTTGGTTTTAACGACAAGTCTGGAACTAGATGGAAATTAAGTGCCTTTCCATTGGGTGGCTACGTTAAAATGTTAGGGGATACTAATGCAGCAAGCGTTCCTGTTGATCAACAAAAATTAACTGAAGAAGAAAAATTATACTCATTCCATACAAAACCTCGATATCAAAAAGCAGCAATAGTTTTTGCAGGGCCTTTTGCAAACATGATATTTACCGTTATAGCTTTCACAATATTTTTCAGCGTGGCAGGTTATTATCGTACTCCACCAGTAATTGGTAATGTAATTGAAGAAAGTGCAGCAAAGCAAGCTGGCCTATTACCAGGTGACACTATTACACAGATCAATGAGTACAAAATAAAATACTTTGAAGATATTTCACGCGTGATAATGTCCAACCCTGAAACAAGAATAGAAATTAAGTATAGAAGAAATAACGAAGAGTACAGAACTATTCTAACTCCGTTTACAGTTGAGGATAGAGATGTCTTTGGTAACATAATAGAAAGAAAAACTATAGGAATTACCTCAATTAATATGATAGGGTTAAAACAGTCATCTTTTCTTGGAGCTGCTAGCCTATCAGTGAATGAAACCTACCACACTATGTGTTTAACAATCAAAGCACTCTTTCAAATTGTTGTTGGTAAAAGGAGTATAAATGAAATAGGTGGGCCAATAAAAATTGCAAAATATTCAGGGCAATCAGCTAAAAAGGGACTTATGATGGTTCTATATTTTATGGCAATTATTTCAGCTAATTTAGCTGCAATTAACTTGCTGCCAATACCACTACTAGATGGTGGGCATTTATTTCATTATATTATAGAAGCAGTTATACGTAGAGATTTGAGTTTGAAATATCAAAAATATGCAGTCACTTTTGGTGCTACCATACTGTTTTTGTTGATGGCAGTTGCAATCACAAATGATATTAGGCATCTTTTTTAAGATACATATGAAAAAGTTATTTCACATACTAATAATAATATTTATTTCTTTTCCCACTCTACTTGTTGCTCTAGAAAATAAAGAAAAAGTACAGATAAAAAATATTAAGTATATTGGCAATGAGCGAGTAAGTGATCAAACAATAAGGTTTTATACAAAATTAGAACCAGGTAGTCATATAAATGATGATGATGTAGATTCAATTATAAAAGATTTATATAAAACAAAGTTATTTGCTAGTATTAACGCCTATATCGATGATGAAAAAAACTTAGTAGTAAAAATTCATGAGAATCCATTGATTAACAAAGTAATATTGAAAGGCAATAAGTTATTTAACAGTAAAGAGTTGCTAAATAACGTTATCCAGTCAAAATCACTAACTATTTTCACTGAAACAAAATTACAAAACGATTTAATAAATCTAGCTACTCTTTATAGGAACAGTGGTAAAATTGGTGTTAAAATTGCATATGAGCTAGATAAGCTTGGTAGCAATAGGATAAACCTAATTTTTAAGATAAAAGAAGGAAGAACGTCTAAAATTAAGGGTTTACGATTCATAGGTAATAAAAACTTTTCAGCAAATGAGCTAGAGCAAGTTATCAAAAGGCATAGCAACGATATATTTAGTAAGTTATTTAGAGCCATTTTTAAAAGCGGAACTCATTATTCACCTCAATATCTACTGATTAACACAGAACTGCTTGATCGCTTCTATTCATCTAAGGGATATATTCAAAATAATATCCAACCAATTGTTGAGGTTGATAATAACAACCAAATAGAGTTAACTTTTTTGATTGATGAAAAGCAGCAATACTTATTTGGAAATAATGAAGTTGATATTGAAACTGAGATTAAGGATTTAAGTTTAAGGGAAGAAATATTAGAATTTATCAAAGAGGAAAATAATCAAATATTTAATAGAGTTAAAATTAACAATACAGCAGAAAAAATAAGTAAACATTTAAACGAAAAAGGATATATATTTGCAAAAGTTAATCCAGAATATACACAACATAACAATATTGTGGATGTAACTTACAAAGTGCTACCAGGTAAAAAGATTTATATAAACCAAATTACTATTGATGGCAATGACCGCACTTTAGATAAAGTAATTAGAAGAAAACTTAGCATGGCAGAAGGCGACGCATATAACACATCTGAGATTCAAAAATCACGTAGAAAACTTATATATAGCGATTTTTTTGAAACAGTAAAAATAAATAGTTATATAGTGGATGAAAATGCAGTAAATCTTGATTTAAATGTCAAAGAAAAAAGAACTGCCTCGTTATCTTTAACAGGTGGCATGTCTCTTCCTGGTGGAGTATTTGTTAAAACCGATTTCACAGATCGTAATTTATTTGGTAGTGGTAAAGAGGTATCTTTTGCTCTTGAAAAAAGTCAATATGTTCTTTCTACTAGTATAGACGCTGTTGAAAATAATTTTAACGATTCTGATACGTCATTAGGCGTAGGTATATTTTATGAAAAACAAGATAAGCCAAACACCACTTTTGATACTTGTGACTGGGGAGGAACAGTAAAATTATCTTATAAAATTTTAGAAAATCTAACCAACTCTATTCGCTATTCTTATAAATATAACCATATACATACGGACAATAAGAGTGGAAAAGATGAGGATATCTCTGAGATAATAAGAGATCAAGAAGGTGAGTATCAGGTTTCATCAGTGGGATATACGTTATCATACAATAAACTGGATAACCTCTATACTCCTAAAGAGGGATATTTATTGCGCTTAAATCAGGATATTTCAGGATTGGGAGGAAATGTAAATTTCCTAAAATCTGAGTTTTTGTCTTTTTATACACGCCCTATACTAAGCAAAATTGATGATGATATAACATTGCGCTTTAAAATAGCAGCAGGTCATATTTTCTCTTATACCGATAAAGAGCTAAATATTGGCCAGCACTTTTTTAAAGGTGGTAATGAAATTAGAGGATTTGACCTTTCCGGCATTGGACCAAGAGCAGAAGACAAAAATAAAAGCTCATTGGGAGGCAAAACTTATTTTAATTTAACACAGCAAGTAGATTTTCCACTATCTAAATTATACGACTATGCTGGTATCAAAGGCTCACTATTTGTTGACTACGCAACACTTTTTGGTTTAGATGAAAAGGAGATATATAGTGGAAAATATTACGATAGTAAGCTTATAAGAGTATCACCAGGTTTTGGCTTTTCAATGCCCTCTCCTTTTGGTAGACTTAGATTAGATTTTGGGTTTCCTTTAGTAAAGGAAACTTATGATATAATACCATCACCAAACGTTAAAATTTCTATTGAAGCGGGGATTTGAATGAAATATATACAGTTATTTACATCAGTCATTGCCTTAATTGTTTCCTTATTTGTAGGGTATAAGTTTGTAGGGTATCAACCTCAGAGCGCGATTAATACAAAGGCTGCCATTATTGATAGTGACAAAGTTATCAACGAATCTCTGGCTCTGCAAAATATACAACAACAAATAAAGGAGCAGAATTCTAGATTACAGCAAGAATTTGAAAATGAGTTAGAAAAATTTAAGCCATCGAAAGAAGAATTTGACCTTTTGTCAGAAGAAGCAAAAAAAGAAAAGACGGAACAATTTAGTAAGTACACTGTAAGCGTTAGGGATAATTACGCTAAGAAAATGTCAAATTTAGAAGAAAACTATAGAGAAGCAGTAGAAAGTGTCTTTAACAAAATAAAAGAAGTGGCTAAAAGAACGGCAGAAAAAAACAATGTAGATTTAGTACTATTTATTTCAAAAAAGAACCAAGTTCTATACTCTATGGATGAGGTTGATTTATCAGATGTGGTATTAAAAAATGTAAATAAGGAAATACCTGAATTTGCTTTGCAAAGCATTGAGTAGGCTTATGCAATTTAATATCAGTGATATTATAAAAATACTACCACATTCTTATCCTTTTCTCTTAGTAGATAGGGTTATAGAATGCGAACCTGGTAAAAGTATAAAAGCAATCAAAAATGTGACTTTCAACGAGCCATTTTTTATTGGTCATTTTCCTGGCCATCCGATAATGCCAGGAGTTTTGATAATTGAGTCTTTAGCTCAGGCATCTGCTATATGTGTCCTCGGTAAAGAAACAATAGAAAATAAAGTTGTTTACTTTATGTCTATTGAAAACGCAAAATTCAGAAGACCAGTTATTCCAGGGGACACGTTGGTTCTTCAATCCAATATAAAAAGTGCGTGTTTGGGTGCATGCAAATTTGAGTGTGTTGCATATGTTGGGAAAGAAAAAGCTGCAGAAGCAACAATCTTAGCAAGACTGCAAGACAAATAAAATCTTCATCTGTAAGAAACAGTATGTACACTGTATAGTATAACAATGCAACTGAATTTCAAAATCTCATTTTCAAACTTATACACTTGTAGTGGATTAATAAAATTAGATGAGACGTTTTTAGATTATATAAAATCGTGCGATGAAAGCTTGTTTTGTTCATTAATTGAAGCAAGAGAAAAAGCAGCTTCTTCTTTGATGTCATCCCAGTGCTTGACACTGGGATCCATAGAACAACCAATGTTGGCCACTCAAATGACAGATAGTCAGTTAATAATAGACCTCTCATATTTACTTGATGAATTTATTGCAAAACTTTTTAATATTGGAAAAGAAGCAGAGGAGCTAAAGAAAAAGCACAACGACTTTGCTGCAATATATAAGTGTAAAAGGTTATTTGTTCAACGCTATGCATTAAAGAAGTACACTGATATAGCAGATATAGATATTGATTATGTTACCAGCAAATTAAATCGCTTTCTTGCCCTACCAACAACAGAAAAAAATTTTGCTGAGCAGGTGATGCGTTGGTTGGAAAATAAAGAGGATCACAAAGAAGAAATAGAACTTGCAGCGCAATATGCAGCGTGGAGAGTAAAAAATAAACAGAGTATACTTTTTAGTATTCACAGAAAAATTGATCACGAAAATCTCGTATCGTTCTTCAAAAAAGAAGTAGACGAAGTTGAGGTATTGTATTCAAGCAAAACAAAAAGACGACATGGTTTTGATCTGACAAGTGAAAAGGTGAGTTTGAATAAAGCATTGGATAATGCTCATTACTGCATATTTTGTCATAAGCAAAATAAGGACAGTTGTTCAAAGGGGCTAAGTAATAACGACAATAACTTTAAACAGTCCCCACTCAAAGTTGAATTGCACGGCTGTCCACTAGAACAGAAAATATCAGAAATGAATCTGGTGAAAAGCGAAGGGTACAGCATAGCAAGCCTTGCAATTGTGGTAATAGATAACCCATTATGTGCAGCTACTGGGAAAAGAATATGCAATGATTGCATGAACTCATGCATATATCAGAAACAAGAGCCTGTAAATGTGCCAATGATTGAAACAAGGATTCTAGATGATGTGCTTAGTTTACCGTATGGATTTGAAATATATTCTCTGCTTAGCCGTTGGAATCCTTTAAATTTTCAGCGTCCATTGCCAAAAGGAAACACAGGAAAAAACGTCCTAGTTGTAGGGCTTGGTCCTGCGGGTTTTAATTTAGCTCATCATTTATTAAACGATGGGCATAACGTTATCGCCATTGATGGACTAAAGATTGAACCTTTGATCGATAATTTTCAGCTAATTAAAGATTTCGAGCATGAAAAACTAAGTGAACGCACAGCTGGTGGATTTGGTGGAGTAGCAGAGTATGGCATAACCTCTAGATGGAACAAAAACTATCTAAAAATCATTAGACTTTTGCTGGAAAGACGTGAGAATTTCGCACTTTATGGAGGTATTCGTTTTGGTGGCACGATTAATGTTGATGACGCGTTCAACTCGGGTTTTGATCACATCGCCCTAGCACTTGGCTCTGGCAAGCCACGAATGATCAAAATAAAGAATATACTAGCTCGTGGAGTGCGTATGGCATCTGACTTTCTTATGTCGTTACAACTGACTGGCGCTCTTAAATTTGATTCTATAGCAAGTCTGCAAGTTCGTATGCCGATAGTTGTAATAGGGGCTGGGCTTACTGCGATTGACACTGCCACTGAAGCTTTAGCGTATTATCCAATTCAAGTAGAAAAATTTCTTCTTCGTTATGAAATATTGGTTGATAAGTACGGAAAAGACTGTGTTGAAAAAGATTGGACAGAAGAAGAGCACGAAATTGCGAATGAGCTCATATCGCACGCAAAGTTGATCCAAGCAGAGCAAGAATTAGCAAAAAAAGAAAGTAGAGAAATAAAAATATTAGAGTTAATGCAGAGTCTTGGGGGAGTGAAAGTTGTATATAGAAAAGAGCTGAAAGACTCGCCAAGTTATCGATTAAATAGCGAAGAGGTGCAAAACGCATTATCAGAAGGGATTTACTTTATTGAAAACTTAGAGCCAGTTGAAGTTGTGACAGATAAATATAACCATGCTGAGTCAATAAAACTGATAGACACAAAATCCGGCGAAATCAAACGTATAAAAGCACGTTCTATTTTTATAGCAGCAGGTACTGAGCCAAATACAGTTATTGCAACAGAAGATAAAAAGCATTTTAAATTAAGTAATGGGTATTTTACTCATTTGAATTCATCAGGAAAAGAAATAGACCCAATATTTTCTCCTAAAATGCAAAATAAAGATAGAATATTAGTGTATAAGCAAGGCAATAAAACAATCAGCTTTTTTGGTGATCTTCACCCTTCGTATAGCGGCAGCGTCGTGAAAGCTATGGCAAGTGCTAAGAACGGCTACCCTATTATTTCTCAGCTTTTGAGTGGAGTGATCCAAACAGCTAATCAGCCAGCGTCACGCGCTGGAGTGACGCTGTTCCGTCAAGCTAACAAAGAATTCTTTAATAGAATCAAAGAGCAATTCACTGCAAAGGTTATAAAAGTTCAATATTTAACAGACAAAGTTGTGGAAATAGTGATCAAAGCACCACTTGCGGCAAAAAATTTTAAACCCGGACAATTCTTTAGGTTGCAAAATTTTGCAACCAATAGCAGAAAAGCCAATAATACAAACCTTGCTATGGAAGGTATAGCCGTAACCGGCACTGAAGTAGACAAAAAAAAAAGGAATTATTTCCACTATTGTGCTGGAAATCGGCGGCTC
>NZ_JAFEVF010000025.1:0-11196 GCF_048054115.1 Wolbachia endosymbiont of Nasonia vitripennis
CAAACCTTTTTTGATAGTATGCATATTGCTTATCAGAAAAATATTGATAGCATTAAACAGGATGCTGATTTTGGTTTTGACTTTGTTAATTCTTCTGTCAGTTAATTCATGCCTGTCAGATCAAGTCTAAACTATTACATGCCACCTCCATCTACAGATAAAATGTACTTTGTCACTGTAAAATTTATTTGTGTTTGTGAATAGCTTCAAGTTCGTTGACTTCTTCAGTGAGGTTTTTCACTCTCTCTTCAAGTCGATAGACTATTTCGATTAGTCCTTGGTTTTTTTCTATAAATTCATCATGGATGTGTACACGTAAGTCAAGTTTTGCCAACCACCATATGAATCCTACAGTCTGTAGAACTATTGTTATTATTACCGCTATTGGGATTTTTTGCTTTTTCATGTGAAAATATTAACTTGTTATGGATAGTTTTGGAAATTTATATGCAGATTATAGAAAACTTACAGCTTTAGTGATTACTTTTTGTTGATTCGTATCGGTCCTCTGCTTCTGCAAGTAGCTTAATGATTTCATCATAAGGTTTGTCCTTATTATGCCGTGATCTTAATACAGCAATTTTCCTTGGTGTTTTTCCATCTGTATCTCTAATGGTAGGGTCTGAACCTTTGTCTAATAAAAATCTAATTATCTCCAATTTGCCTTCATATGTAGCTGCATGTAAAGGTGTCCATCTTTCATATTTCGTAGCATTTATATCAACTCCTTTTTCTACTAGGAATTTTACAACCTCTGCACATCCCTCTTCTGCAGCATAATGTAGTGCTGTTAATTTAGGGATCTGCACATTAATATCTAATAGATTTTCTACTAAGAATTTTACAGTCTCTAAGTTACAATTTTGAGAAGCAATGCGTAATATCGTTTTATAATTATCTGCAGCCTTTGCCTTCATGTAGGAATAGGTAGCAATAATACATACTATTACTGTTATAAGCCACCAAAAATGCAGCTTGTTTTTTGTATCTTGACCCAATTTATCCATATTCAACATCTTTTTAATATTAAATAGATCATTTACTCATTTTTTATTAACATTACTTACTCAAAGATGCTGACAACATAGTAAGGTAACCTGAGCTATTTAAAGTATGCTCCGCTCTATTAACTATCCATTCACCATCTACCGCTTGGTTAAAGTCTATAAGATTAAGTTTAGCTTCTGCAAAAATTTGAGGATTACCAGGCATAGTTATATCTAAAGCTTCATTGTTACGCTTCAATTGTTTCAACTTGGCATTTGCTGCACTCAGCGCTGACTCTGCATTAGAGTAAAGTTCCAGCATAATATAACTTGGCTCGCTACTACCAACTGTTTCTTTAATAGTTTCGCCCTTTTCATAGCTATGCCACTTTGCCACTACTGAATTATACTTATCACGTACGGTAAAATGTACTTTCCAGTTAATTGTATCTTGAGGTCTAATAGTCGTTGTTCCTAAAGCTTTTCCTGTGGCTGATTTTGCCATATTTTTGAAATAAACAATATATACCCACCAGCTAATTTTGCCATTGCTTCACGCTCTGTTGCGATCTTTGTTAACAGACTTATATCACTTTCATCTGCCTGATTAATGTGGGGTATCAATACATTCTTAAATTCCTTAGCGACTTTGTATCCATATCCATAATAACGGTACTGGCTGAGTTCATTAAGTAATTTTATGGGCAGTGGAATGATAAAAAGCGTTTTCACAAACACATTTTACTACATAATCAGCGCTAATATTAAAATGCTTATAAAGAGCTTCATAAGGTGCTGATTCTCCGAAACTTTTCATGCCAATAAATATACCATTTGAGCCTATATATTTATGCCAACCCACTTCACTTCCAGCTTCAATTGCAACTTTGATGCTGTCATTATTTAATACTACCGCTTTATATTCATCACTTTGCTCGTCAAAAAGCCTCCAACACGGCATAGAAATGACCCTTGTACCTACACCTTTTTCCTGTAATTTTTCTCTTGCCTCAACTGCAATTTCAACTTCAGATCCGGTAGCAAATATCGTCACTTCTAGCTTCCCTGAATATTCGCATAGTATATATGCACCAAATTTTGATAGGTTGGCCAATTGGTCAGTATAAGAGTGCATGTAATTAATATTTTGCCTTGAAAGCGCAAATAGTGCAGGTGACTCTTTTTTTTCAAGTGCAATGCTAATGCACTCCAAAGTTTCAATTGCATCTGCTGGCCTAAAAACATACAGATTTGGTATAGCTCTCAGAGAAGCTAAATGCTCTATTGGCTGGTGAGTTGGACCATCTTCTCCTACTCCAATTGAGTCATGAGTCATTACATATATAACCTGCTGTTTCATCAAGGCTGAAAGACGTATAGCAGGGCGGCAGTAGTCGGAAAATACTAAAAAAGTTCCACCATAAGGAATAATCCCACCATGAAGAGCCATACCATTCATACAAGCTGCCATAGCGTGCTCTCTCACTCCATAGTGTACATAAGAGCCACTATAATTATTACTATCTATTGCCTGCATGTGCTTATATTTAGTACAATTTGAACCGGTAAGATCAGCAGAGCCACCAATTAGTTCTGGCATAGACTTAGTTAATAGTTCCATTACTCTGCCGAAAGAAGATCGAGTAGCTTCGTTTGGCATTAGCTTACATATTTGTTTCTTCAGATCAGCCAAATCACTCTCGATATTATTCGGCAAACGTTTCTCAAGTCTTCTTTGTAGTTCTTTATTGATCAAGGATGTATAGTTTTGCTTTGCCCTCTTAACTGTTTCTATCCAAGCGTTTCTCACATCTTCTGGTACATGAAATGGTTCATAGTCCCAATTTAATTTTTCTCTCATCTGTTTTACATCTTCCTCTGTAAAGGCACCACTATGAGCAGAAGATGTGCCAGCACGGCTCGAAAATTTTCCGATAATAGTTTTGCAACAGATTAGTGTAGGTTTATCAGACTTTTGCGCCTGCTCTATTGCAAGGGATATAGCATCAAAGTCATGCCCATCGATTTTGTCAACATTCCATCCATACGCTGAAAAACGCTTTTCTACATCATCAGAGCAAGAGAGGCTAGTAGAGCCGTCTATAGAGATGTCATTGTCGTCAAAAAGTGCTATCAGCTTATTTAATTTAAGATGCCCAGCAAGGGACGCTGCTTCATGGCTTATACCTTCCATAAGACAACCATCTCCTAGCATTACATAAGTGTAGTGACTGATTTCAAACTGCTTTTCAAGAATCGATTCAGCAAGTGCCATGCCAACAGCAGTGGCAAATCCCTGACCAAGCGGGCCTGTTGTTGCTTCTATACCAGAAGTTAAGCCAAATTCTGGGTGACCTGGAGTTTTTGATGTAAGTTGCCTGAAGTTTTTTAGTTCATCTATACTAATGTAGCCTGTCAGATATAATATAGAGTATTGCAACATTGAACCGTGACCATTTGATAGGACGAAACGATCTCTACTGATCCATTGAGAATCATCAGGGTTATGGTTTAGATATTTAGCAAATAATACAGTGGCAACATCTGCCATGCCAAGTGGCATACCTGGATGTCCAGAATTTGCTTTTTGTACTGCATCAATTGATAAAAAGCGGACAGCATTTGCCATGGATTTTAGTAGTAGATGATTCATGTATTAATAGGAAAACTTAAAAGTGAAGTATACTACATCATAGTGGCAAAAACAAGTTGACACTTAATGTTAAAATCATTAATAATTTATAGTTAGATTGTGAGAATTTTTGTATGACAACTGTTATCAATAGAAAGTATAGAATCAGTCGCAGGCTTGGTGTAAACTTATGGGGTAGAGCAAAAGATTCGGTCAATAAAAGAAAATACCCTCCAGGTCAGCATGGTATTCTTGGATTTAAGAAGTTATCTGACTTTGGTAAGCAGTTTGCTGCACATAAAAAATTTAAGTTCTACTATGCAATTTCAAGCAAACAGCTTAGACGTACATTTTTAGATGCTTACAAAAGAAAAGGTTATACGGCTGATAATTTTATTGGTGCCTTAGAATCAAGGTTAAGTTCTGTTTTATATCACTCTGGTTTTGTGCCAACAATTTACTCGGCAAAACAGCTTATATCTCATAAACATGTTACAGTTAATGATAAGGTGGTTAACATATCAAGTTATAGAGTGAAGCCTGGTGATATAGTAAAAATAAGGGAAAGAGCAGCAAAAATTCCTATATTAATAGAGGCTGAACAAAAACAAGAACGTAAGGCTCCAGATTATTTAGAGGCAGACAGCAAAGCACTTTCAGTGAAGTATTTGAGAGCGCCTCAATATTCCGAAGTCCCCTATTCAGCAGACATGGAAGTCAATTTAGTAGTAGAATTTTACTCTAGATAAACAACATAAGGCCCGTGTGGCGGAATCGGTAGACGCAGCGGACTTAAAATCCGTGGGTTTTGCGACCTTGGGAGTTCAAGTCTCCCCATGGGCACCAGTTTAATTTATTAAAAAAGTATGAAATGGCTTGATATAGAAGATATTGCAGAAGCTCTAGAAGAGAAATTTCCAAATGAAGATATAATTAGTATTAGATTCACTGAACTTAAAAGAAAAGTCTTGGATTTAGAAGAGTTTGATGATGATGAAAAGTATTGTAATGAAAAAATATTAGAGGCCATTCAAGCAGCTTGGATTGCAGAAAGATCTTAAAAAACAGATAGCTATAAGAAAATTACTGCATACAGTAAAAAGATAATCTTCTTGGAAATACTATACTTTACTCGAATTTTAATTAGCTTCATAATAATTTAACAAATTAAAATTAAAAATGATTACAAGGTAGGAAACACAAAATTCTGGCAAATGCTAGATATACAAATACTGCTTTTTATGTGTGAGGCCGAGGATCATGAAAACAATAAGTTAGTTTTTTGTATAAGAAAGTTGTAATATAATTACAATGTTAAGCGCTGGAAAGATGTTTAAATATAGCGGGCCAAAGAAATTAAAATCTATAATAGAAAACTATGCATTAAAATGCATGAAAAATAAGATCAGCAAAAATGAAATACGTCTTATTTTAAACTGGAAGAGTATAGTTGGAGAGGAAATAGCAGAATGTACAAAACCACAAAAGATCTCATATGCACAAAACGTAAACTCTGGTGTGCTGTATCTGTTAGTAACAAATGGCAGTAAAGCATTAGAAATGCAGCATATGGTTTCTCTTGTAATAGAAAAAATTACAGTGTTTTTTGGCTATAAAGCAGTATACGGTATAAAAATCAAGCAAGGGAGTTGACTATTTAACTATATCAGGTTAACCTAGTTAAATAGGATAAATTGGTATATTAAAGTGAGTAGAATTTGTGAATTAACAAATAGAAAAAAGTCTTTTGGTAATAAGGTATCGCACTCAAATCGTAAAACAAAGCGTACCTTTCTCTTAAATTTACATAAGGTTACATTAACGAGTAATATATTAGAAAAAAAGTTTAGCTTTCGTATAGCAACAAGAACTTTAAGAACTATAGATTACAAAGGTGATCTTGATGCTTTCTTGCTCAACACAAAAACAATTAAACTAAGTAAAGAAGCGCAGAAGATAAAAAGAAGATTAAAGAAAGTTTTAGCAAAACAAGAGGTAGAGCTAGCTGTTTCAGATGCATAGTAAGCCTACATGGCTCAGAGCAAAAGCTCCAGCTGGTAAAGTATTCAATGAGACCTTAAACACTGTTAAGCTACACAACTTACATACAGTATGCGAAGAAGCTGCATGTCCAAATATTGGTGAATGTTGGAATAAACGTCATGCTACTGTAATGATTCTTGGTTCTGTTTGTACTCGTGCTTGTGCGTTTTGCAACGTTGCCACTGGCATTCCTGATAAGCTCGATCCTCATGAACCAGAAAATTTAGCAAAAGCAATAAAAAAGTTAAATTTAAAGCACGTCGTCATTACCTCTGTTGATCGTGATGATTTACCAGATGGCGGTGCAAATCAGTTTATAAGATGTATAGAGGAAATTAGAAAGATAACTTCGGAAACAACAATAGAGATTCTCACTCCTGATTTTTTAAATAAGAAAGGAGCATTTGAAGCAATCGCTGTTGCATCACCTGATGTTTATAATCACAATATTGAAACAGTACCAAGGCTATATGCAAAAATCAGGCCAAGAGCTCGTTATTTTCATTCACTGTATTTGCTAAAGATGGTGAAACAGATTAATTCTAAACTTTTCACGAAGTCAGGTATTATGGTTGGTCTTGGAGAAACAAAAGAAGAAATATTTCAGGTTATGGATGATTTACGTAGTGCCGAAGTTGACTTCATTACAATTGGTCAATATCTGCAACCAACTCCAAAGCATGCAAAACTTGATAGATATGTTACCCCAGAAGAGTTTGAGCATTATAAATATATTGCTTATTCTAAAGGCTTCTTGGTAGTTGCATCAAGTCCATTAACCCGTTCATCATATCACGCTGAAGAAGATTTTAACAGGCTCAAGGCTTGTAGTTAATATCTTAATTTTTTCAGAGTACAGTTTAATATAGTAATTAATATCTTGACTTTATTTAGAATATAATTTAATATAGGTATTGATGAAGCGAAAAAGTTATGGGTGATTCTAACGAAAAAGTTGACTACACTGAGTTATCAAAATCTTCTATTTCTGACAAAATAAAGCCAAAAAAAAGGTCACATTTTGTCAGCAAGTCCAAGTTAAAGAAATTACACTCGAAGGAAAAAAAGGAGCATGTAAACGATACAAAGAAAAGAAAGAGAAACAAAAACATGAGCTCAATAAAAAACCACAATTATGGAAGAGAGGTGCAGCAATTCTTGCTCCACCAGTAATTGGGTTACTAGTAAGTTTAGCATTAATCACAGGAAATTATTCATTCTTAACTACGGCTTTAGTTGCTGTAGCTGTTACATTAGCAATATATGGACTTGAGTATTTATTTAAACCTGAATTGCTAGAAAAGCCTGGTGAAACTTTAAAGGATTTAGTAACAGATTCTTTTGTAAAGGAAGAAAAAAACTCAAGAACTGTATCACAATAAATCAGAAAAGCTTAGTGAGTTGCCCTAGGCTTGACTTTTTACTTAGCTGATCACAAAAAGTATGAATTTTACAGCACCTAAACCAGCTGTTTAAGATCTTATATAAGCAATTGACAGCTACTGAGATGCCAGTTAAAATATTTACATAGTATATTAACAGAGGGTAAGGTGGGTTTTAGTGGATATGTACATGATAAAGCTTTAACAATATCAGATGTAAGTGCTAAAATTGATATAAGAGAGCTAGCAAACTTTCTACAGAGTAAAAAAGGCATTAACGAGCTTAATTTAATAAATGTAGAGATTGATAGTAAAGATGTAAAAGAGTTAAGTAAACTTACACATCTTACTTCGCTCACTCTAAGGAACAATAAACTCGGTTTTGAAGGTGCAGGATATATAGGTCAAGGCAATCTAAAAAACCTTACTTTACTTGAAATAAGTAATAACAATATTGGAGACAAAGGTTTTGCATTTTTGATTGGCAGCAAACGTCTCCCAAATCTTACTTTATTAAATGTAGAAAACAACAACATTGTTGGAGTGTGGCGCCACCACTATGGAGGAGATATAGCACTCAAAAATCTCACCTCACTTTATGTAGAAGGTAACGGTAAAAAATTCTTAAATGATAAAGAAGTTATCCTTGATAGTATAAAAAAAAGCTCAATAACCGAAGTGCCTGGACACTCTAGAGTAAAAGATGGTGAAGGTGCTACAAAAAAATTAGTAGCTAAAAGAAAAAAAACGATACAAGCTACCAATAGTCAGTCAGATCCTAGTAGTAGGTTAAGTATAGAACTTTCCAAACAAGATGGGCTGCGTGAAATAGTACTTGACACTGAAACTACAGGTCTTGATGTCAATAGCCATCGAATTATCGAAATAGGGTGTGTAGAACTAATTAATCATATTCCAACAGGCAAAGTATTCCATCGATACATCAACCCAGAAAGGAGCATAGACAAAGGTGCATTTAAAGTTCACGGTATCAGCGAAGAATTTCTAAAGGATAAGCCATTATTTTCAGAGATTGCATCTGAATTTCTTAATTTTATATCTAGCGATACTTTGGTAATTCACAATGCTGGATTTGACATTAAATTTTTGAACATGGAACTTGGTAAACTGAATGCCAAATTAATCTCTTCAGACAGAGTGTTAGATACATTACCGCTTGCAAGAAAGAAATTTGGACCACCGGCTTCTTTAAGTGCATTGTGTGAGCGTTTTGGTATATCACTAGAGAGTAGGGAGTTACATGGAGCGCTAATTGACGCTGAGTTGCTAGCAAAAGTATATGTTGAGCGATTACAAACTCCTTTGGATCGATGTCAGCATGCAGTACGTAACTTATCTCTTAGAGGACACTTGCCAAGTAATGAAGAAGTTAGTGAGCAGTTAGATGAGATTAACGTATCTGTTCATGAGGGAGTAGTAGATAGAAGATTGTAAAAACGCCTTTTGCTTTCAGTAGCGAAATTATTCTCTCAATGAATGTGTTTTCTAGCTTTAAAAATGCGAATCTCAATATCTTATCTTGAATTACTTAACTGTTGGTTCAAGTTTAAGTTCTTATCATGGTATGTATTTACATCTTTTAACACTTTAAGTGGTTCACCTAGACTATGTTCCACTTTTGTCTCAAATTTAAATCCCAAATTTCCAAAAAATTCTTGAAAATACTCAATAGTAATGTCACACAAACTTCTACCACTTGCTTTATAATTTTTCAGCTCTTTCGGAATATTAATAAGCACTTTACCATCCTCATATGTTATGCTTCTACCCTTAGATTTTAACTTAAATTCTACTGAGCTGTAAAAACCTGGTGTTTTGATATCATTAACAAGATCACTGCTGCGTACCTTTATACAATCCATGCTAAAATTGAGTTTTAGACAATTGGAGTCACGGCAATCCATACTATAAGTTATTATTATATTAGAATCTAACACAAGCAAGCCAAATGGAGAAAGAGCCTTCAATATATGAAGAAACAGAAAATGATTATACCCTTCTTGATGATAGTTAGTTATCAATTCTTCCATGATAGAGTCACTCGGAACTTCTGCACCAGCATATTCAAATATTTTTATGAAAATTTGCTTAAGAAATGGACTATAGTTCTTTCTTCCATTCTCATCTTCTAAAATGAGATCTTTATGTTTTGAATATAGCTTCTCAATAAGCTCATTAGGCACTTCTTTCTCATTAATAGTAAGGTTGTGTGATCTACCAAGGTCAATATATGTATTATAACCAAAGCTCCAACAACCTGACTTTACTGGTATAGATTTTAAATCAGCATATTTGAGCTTTTTTACTTTAGCTTTCAGTGCATTAACTATTTTTTTTGACATATTATTCCCTCTATCACATAGATTAATACTAGTATTATATTTTATTGACTGTCAATTATTTAGAACCTTTGCTTTAAAGGACTTTCTATCTTTAACAACTGTTATGCAAGCGCATTGCTACCCTGTCTACTTCTGCTCCTTCCAGCTTGTTATCTACTCGTTCATGGTATAGATCTTTTCCCTTCATCCAGGATAGGTCACCATTTATTGTACAAACGTAATTGCCATTGTTCTTTTCGAAAAAAAATAGCCCTAGTTTGCTTTCGTCTTGACCGATCAATCCATTACGGACTCTTCCACGGTATAAAATTGACCTAAATTTAAACCTATTTCACGATACCTAGAATAATGACAGACTAGCGGATCATATAGTTCTCTTATCTTACCATTTCTTAGATCAACTATTTTGCGCTCTATCTTATCTAATTCCTCTATAATACTCTTCCCTTTTTTCTTCGCTTCATTATCTAACAGCTGTTTCTCTCCCAATTCTTTATAAATAGCAAAAAACCGTGATTTTTCTTCTTTCGCAAGATTAGATAAACGCCCTGCTAACTCATAGCACATTTTTTCTTGACTCAGTATTTCGCTTTTATATTTAGATAAAATATTAATCGCTATACGTGAACAACTTACTGCGATCAGGTCATTATTTAAATCCGTTTTAATAATTTTGCCGGTCTCTTGATTAACATGTGCAGTAACTTGCCCTAATAAAATTCCCTCAGGAATTGTTATATCCTTCCCTATATGAGAGTCAATGGCTTTTAAAGAATCAAAATCTATATATATCCCACCTTCGTGTCCTGTAAACTGCTTTAAGAGTGCCAGAGCAACTAATCTAAAAGTATCTATTTCAACAGCAAAGTATGTTCTTTGTTCATCTGTCATGTTATACATATCTCTAAAGAAATCTTTGATACTAGTATCTTTACCATCTATCTTCCATCCTTGATCTATTTCGCTCCAGTCATACTGATGCAAGTCTATAACATGTACTCCTTCAATTCCTTTCAGTTCACGCTTTAAATCATCTATTTGATTTTCTTCGAACCCAGGACCGTTGATAATCAAATATATATCCCTCTCTTCTTTATTTATTAATTTATGATTTTTTATTATATCTAAGTAATTAAAGTCACTGTTTTTACCATCAGGTAAAGATGCACCATATACTCTTGGTACCCAAGTTAGTATTATTGGCGCTTCATTTGATAATTTTTTTACATTACCGATCATTATTTTACCTCAACACATTAATATACTCATATTATAATGAAATTTTAGCGGCGTACAAATAAAATCTCCTAGGGGCTTAAACATTCTCGTTTCTATATGTAGGTGACTGTTTCGAAGAAAATTATTTTTCAGCTAATATTTTAACTACTTTACTGAATTTTCTAGCACCGAATCGACGATACTAGAAAGTTCTTTAATCAATGCTATATAAGTGATAGCTCTCCCATTGCTACTTCTGCTTCTTCTACACAGTATAAACTCTCACCCTTCATCCAAGATAAATCACTTCCTAGTAAGGAAACATAATTACCATTATTACAATTAAAAGAAAATGATGGACATTTGCTTACTTTCTCACCACTTAATTGAACAAGAAGAGGTTTTATTGTACTCATTTGAGCAGAATTTAAAACTGTAATAGTTTAGACTTGATCTGACAAGCAAACAAAGTAAGATAAAAATATAGACAAGTTTTAAAGGAGTGTCAGATATGAATACAACACAAGAAAAAATACTAAAACCAAAGTTGGGATTGCTAGAACTTGCAAAGC
>NZ_JAFEVF010000026.1:0-10914 GCF_048054115.1 Wolbachia endosymbiont of Nasonia vitripennis
CAGTTAATTCATGCCTGTCAGATCAAGTCTAAACTATTACACTTAATCGTTCAGCAATTAAGAAAGGGCAGATTGATGGTGGGGCAGCTACATTATTAGGTATAGCTCTTCTTATAATAGTCCGAACGGAGGTAAAAACGTCTTTATAGCTATTATAAGCCAAGAGGCCAGCAGTATGTTATTATGACCTGTTCGGATTATTGTGAGAAGAGCTATACTGCTATAGCAGTGGCACTTTTTGCAACTCGAACAGTGACAGCTGAGTTAATACCTATAGTTATAGCAGTGGCTGCAATTACAGCAGCAGCACTAACGGTTGGCAATGTAACATATAAACTGTTAAAGCCTAATACTAAAGTTGATGGAGTAGCAGTCTTAACAAATGTGCGTGAAGAAAGTGCTAGCATTACTTTATAATAAGGTTTCCTAGTGCTGAGATTCCAGATCAGATACTAAGTTGGTAAATACGAAAGCGCTTTACAATATTTTTGTGCGAAAGAAAGTGCCAGCTACTCGTATAATACCCATTTATTCTTGTAGTTGTCTTTTCCCGCCTACCTTATTTTACCACTCTGCTGAACAGATACAAATTCACTTTCTTACTTCACTCACTAAAATTTTAATATGGCGTTTCTTTCCTGCAGACAATTTTATGAATGACTGATCTTTGAAGCTCTCAGAATTTATTATATAGTTAACATCATTTATAGTATTATCATTAACTTTGCATCCATTGCCCTGTATTAAACGCTTTGCCGAACCTTTTGAAGGTTCAAAACCGGTGTCATGAAGCAAGTCTATCAGGAGTATGCCATTTACAACTTGTTCTCTTGTGATAGTGTAACCAGAAAGCAATGAACTGTCTTCATTTTCAAAAGCAGAGATTGCAGTAGATCGTGCAAGTTTCGCTTCTTTACAACCGTGACATATTTTTGTCACTTCTGTTGCCAAGACCTTTTTTGCTTCGTTTGTTTCTTGATCCTTCAAGGACTCTAGTTTTTTAATTTCATCAATTGATAAATCAGTGAAAAGTCTCAAAAAACGACCAACATCTTGATCATCAACATTGCGAAAATATTGCCAGTAGTCATAGGGCTTTAGCATGCTACCATCAAGCCATACTGCTCCACTTTCAGTTTTGCCCATCTTTTTTCCTTGTGCGTTTAATAAAAGAGGTGTGGTAAGACCAAACAGCTCAGGTAAATTTAACTTTTTGCCAAGTTCAATTCCGTTTACTATATTTCCCCATTGGTCTGACCCTCCAATCTGGAGACGACAGCCATACTTTTTATTCAACTCGACAAAATCATAGGCTTGTAACAACATGTAATTAAACTCGAGAAAGCTTAGATTTTGCTCCCTATCTAGCCTAATTTTCACACTATCAAAGCCTAACATGCGATTTACAGAAAAATGTGTCCCTATATCACGCAAAAAGTCTATATATTTTATGTTATTTAACCAATCTGCGTTGTTTACTATGATTGCACCAGTTTTTCCATAATCGAAAGATATCATCTTCTCGAGGGTTTTCTTTATACCAAGTATATTTTGATTGATATCTTCTATCGGCAAGACGCTTCTTGCTTTGTCTTTACCAGATGGGTCACCAATTTTTGTTGTGCCACCTCCAAGTAGAATTATTGGCTTATAACCGAATTTTTGTAGGTGACGGAGCATCATGATTTGAATGAGACTGCCAATATGCAAACTTGGTGCCGTACAATCAAACCCAATGTATGCAATTATATAATTATCTTGTGATAATAGCTGGTCTAACCTATCAATGTTTGTACATTGATATAGGTATCCTCTTTCTTGAATGAAGTTTAAAAACTCGGATTTATGTTTCATAATATGTTATTTTGTGTGTAAACGGTGTTGTTAACGATGGCGTCATTCCAGTGCTTGACGCTGGAATCCAGTTTATTATGAAATTTCATCAAAAATGTTGTATAGTGTGCTCGTTTATGATTAAGTTTTCTAGATTCCAGCGGGCTTTGTTGCATAGGTCAAATAAAAAGAACTGGCAGTTACTGACAAAATTCACTATAAGACAAGCATTTAACCTACTAAAGAAAAATATGCCACAAAAAATGAGAGTCAGTAACTGCCATGAATATAACAAATTTCTCCAAGAGAGGGGAAATATTTTTTATTACGTCAATGATGCCATAGAAAATTGGTACGAAAAAGGTCCAAAAATGGCTGGTGGCAACTATATTTATAGCGATAAGGTCGTGATTCTGGTTCACATAATAACTTATTTATTTAGAATAGGTCTGAGACAAACAGCGGGATTTATAGCAGGGTACCTTGAGCAAGTAAGGAAAAACTTGCAAGTTATTAGCTATTCCCAGGCCTCAAGAAGGCTTAAAAAACTTAACATCAAAATTAATGATCGAAGACATGATAAAAATAATACAGAAGATATTGAGATTGCCATAGATAGTACTGATCTACAATAATATTCCAGGTCATAGCAAGGCAAATGGTACAGATAGAAAGTATCGCCGCTATGAGCAAACAAGAAAACTGCATGTAATGCTAGAGATAGGTAGCAAAAAAGTTATAGCAGCAAAATACAGTGGCGGAGTTTATTCTGACCACTATGGAGCATGTGATCTTATTGCAAGGATTGATGTTAAATATAATATAAGCACACTATATGCAGACAGGGCATATAATCGAAAGAAGTTATACAAACTGTGCGATGAGCTTGACATAAAGACAAGGATTCCTCCGCAAAATAATGCAGTAGAGCATCCAAAGTTGGATTATATGGATGAGAGAAATTCTACAATCAAGCTCATAAAGTCATATGATGAAGATGGTATGAAGAGGTGGAAAAAAGAGATAAATTATGGGAAGAGATCTTATATAGAAAGTTTTTTCTCGCGACTGAAGCAAACATTTGGTTTTAGTTTTAGAAACAAATCTGAGGTTAATCGTGAGAGAGAACTGCTACTCAAGTGTTATTTGCTTAACAAATTTACTGATATAGGCATGGCTAAATTTGAGATAGCTTCATGAATTTATTCCACGTTACCTATTATCCGAAGAGTGATGCAACAAAGCCATTCCAGCGTCAAGCACTGGAATGACACCACCAACTTCATAAGGGTTGCCTTCAAAATTACAACATTTGAAAGTGTATACCAGCTACCTGGATAATCAATTCCATAACTCTTCTATCTTATAATATTCTCTTACTTCTGGCCTGAATAGGTGAACCATTATACCTTGAAAATTCACAATCACCCAGTTACCTTCATCCATACCTTCTACATCTATTTTATCATATTGCTTGAGATTTTTCATCACGTGCTCAGCTAATGCTTTTACATGGCGGCTCGAATCACCGGATGCAATGATCATATATTTTGCAATGACAGTTTTATTCTGTACATCAAAAGTAACTATATCTTGACCTTTGTTTTGATCTATTACATCTACAATTGTATTTTTTATTGATTCTGTATCACCATTCATTATTCTAAATTATATAATTTATCTGTAATGATACACTCAAAATTTCTGAATATGAACTATTTTTGATATGTTTCTAGTGTAACGTTTATAATACATATATTTGTAATATATGATAGTTTTCTGATGGTATGATCATTTACTTAATCGGATTTCCGGGTAGTGGCAAACTTACGATTGCAAAAGAGCTGTGTAATATTATTGATGGGGTGATAGTAGACAATAACCTGTTTAATAATATTATATTTGATATGATTGATTTCAGAAACGCTGAGGTTACAAGTGAAATATGGGAAGAAATTTTTGTGATTAGAGAGAATATGTTAGCAATATTGGAAAAATACCATATAGAATCAAAGCATTATATATTTACAAACGAATTGATAAAAGGTGATTCCTATGATCAAAAAGTATATAACTCAGTGGTGAATTTAAGTAAAAAAATGAACGTAGAGATTCTCCCTGTGGTGTTATATTGTAATAGTGGAGAACTAGTAAAGCGCGTTCAATTAAAGGAAAGAGAGCAGGAGAGAAAAATTACTGATTCAGATTTTGCTATGAGAAGAATTAAAGGAAAGAAACTATTTATGCCTCAAGGTTCACTTGAAATTGATAACTCAAACTTAAGCGCAAAAGAAGTTGCAAAAAAAATTGTTGAAAAAATGAATAGTAAAAAAGTAGTTGGAACTTCTATGATAGATAATTTAGCAATAGAGAGTATTTGTGATTAGTGAGGAGAAAGAGTATCGCCCTTGTGTTGGCATAATGTTATTTAACAAACAGGGGAATATTTTTATTGGAAAACGTTTTGATAGTGACTCTTATTGGCAGATGCCACAAGGAGGAGTTGATGAAGGTGAAGAGCTAGAGCAGGCAGCGCGACGTGAGCTATTGGAGGAAGTTGGTACTGATGAAGCAGAAGTTGTGGCTCAAAATAAAGAGTGGATATATTACAACTTACCCGAGGAAGTTATACCGATATGCTGGAATGGGAGGTATTCTGGCCAAAAGCAAAGGTGGTTCTTAATGAAATTTTGTGGGAAGGATAAGGATATTAATATTAACTATACTGATCATCCAGAGTTCAAAGAGTGGCGTTGGCAAAATGTGGATGATTTGGTAGCCAGTGCCATACCGTTCAAAAAAGAAGTTTATAAAAAAGTGATAGAAGAGTTTTCTTCTATCATAAAAGGATCTATTTATGATAGTTGATTCTCATTGTCATCTAATTTATTTTTCTGATGATGAAATACCAAAGGTAATTTCAAGAGCAGAGCAAAATGGTGTGAGAATTTTGCATAACATATGTATAAGCATTAATGATATCCCTAAATTATTAAAAATCTCTTCATCCTATGATCAAGTCTACTGCTCCGTTGGTATACATCCGCTTGATACTAATGTGGAAAAAGGTGAGTGTATAAATGCTGATGAATTGATTGAATTTACTAAGGGCAAAAAGGTAATTAGTATCGGTGAAACCGGATTAGATTTTTATAAATCTGATAACAAAAGCAATCAAAAAAAAAGTTTTGCATCACATATAGAAGCGGCAAAAGTAACAGGATTACCTTTAGTTATTCACACTAGAAATGCTGATAGTGAGATGATTGATATGTTAAATTCAGAAATGAAGAAGGACGCTTTTAGTGGAGTAATGCATTGCTTTGCTTCTTCTAAAGAGCTTGCTTATAAGGCTATGGACTTGGGATTATACATTTCATTTTCTGGAATTATTACTTTTAAAAATGCGAACTTACTAAGAGAAATTGCACAAAATGTGCCACGTGAGCGTGTTTTAGTTGAAACTGATGCACCTTATCTATCTCCTGAGCCTTACAGAGGAAGAAAAAATGAACCGGCAATGGTGAAATATGTTGTGAATTGTTTAGCAGAATTATGGAATGAATCGCCGGAACAAGTAGCAAAAATAACTACAAATAATTTTTTTAGACTGTTTTCGAAGCTTGAGCTCAAAGAAATTCTATAGGGCAATTAATTTAGCTGACAGAGCTCTTTTACTGCACTTACAGATTTATAAAACATCTCTTGTTCACTATCGTTCATTTTAACTTCTAGAACTTTCTCAACTCCATTTTTGCCAATAATAGTAGGAACACCAATGAATAAGTCTTTCACACCATATTCACCATTAAGATAAGCAGCGCATGGTAATATACGCCTTTTATCTTTTAAGTATGATTCTAGCATGCTTATGGCTGAAGATGCAGGAGCATAGTATGCAGATCCAGATTTAAGTAGATCAACTATTTCTTTTCCACCATTACGAGTGCGCTCAACTATTTCATCAACTTTTCCTCGCGTAATCAAACCCATCTCAATGATTTGGGTAAGTGGAATGCCAGCAATTGAAGCATAATTGATTAGTGGTACCATAGTGTCACCATGTCCTCCAAGCACAAAAGCAGATACATCTTCGACAGAAATATTTAACTCACTTGCAAGAAAATAACGAAAACGAGCAGAGTCAAGCACTCCTGCCATACCAACAATCATATTAGTTGGCAGACTTGAAGATTTGTATACTACTGAAACCATAGCATCTAAAGGATTGGTAACCACTATTACAAATGCGTTTGGAGAATGTTTTTTAATATTTTCCCCAACCTCTTTCATTACTGCAGCATTAGTTTGCAGAAGGTCATCTCTGCTCATTCCAGGTTTTCTGGCAATGCCAGCAGTTATTATAATTGCGTCAGAGTTTTTTATATCTTCATACCTATTTGTACCAGTAATATTGACATTAGATCGATCAATAGGAGATGATTCTGTAATGTCAAGCGCTTTACCTTGTGGTATTCCATCGCTTACATCAAGCAAAATAACATCTCCTAGCTCTCTTAGTGCAATCATATGGGTAAGAGTCCCACCGATATTTCCCGCACCAATCAAAGATATTTTTTTTCTTTGTGCTGTCATTTTCTACTCCTTTATATTTACTTTTGTGGCTTTACTACCTTCCCAAGGGGATAAGCTGTCAAACATACGAAAATCTTGTGGTAAGTCTATAGGATTATATACAACCTTTTTTGCCTCTATATCGTATCTTACTTCCTCGTAGCCAGTGAGAGGAAAATCTTTTAACATTGGATGACCTTTGAATCCATAATCCGTTAAAATCCTACGTAAATCTGGGTGATCAGAAAACTCTATTCCATACATATCAAATACTTCACGCTCAAACCACGAAGCTGCGTTAAATATCTTTGCTACACTTAGAGGTATATCACCTTCACATAACTGAAGCTTTATGTATACTCTGATATTGTGTACAACGCTGAGCAAATTGTATATTAGCTCGAAACGTTTTTCTCTATCTGGGTAATCAACTCCAAAAACGTCAACTAATAATTCAAGCCTACACTTTTCATCATCACGTAGAAAGAGTAAGTGATTTTCAATGTCATTCAAAGCTGAATATATTACAATAGTGCCATCATTTTTCTGAATACATTCACATTTAGTCTTTTTTTGTATGTATTTTGCAGTTTTATCCATGCTATATATTCTTAGTTCGTTTTATTTTATTTTGTAGACATAGCATTCCATATAGTAACGCCTCAGCAGTTGGAGGGCATCCAGGAACATATACATCAACTGGCACAATTCTATCGCAACCACGGACTACTGAGTAAGAATAATGATAATAGCCACCGCCATTTGCACAACTTCCCATAGAGACGACGTATTTGGGATCTGCCATTTGATCATAAACTTTACGCAATGCTGCTGCCATTTTATTAGTTAACGTGCCAGCAACAATCATAACATCTGCTTGCCTTGGGCTTGCACGAAAGATTATGCCATATCTATCAAGATCATAACGACTGGATGCAGTGTGCATCATCTCTACTGCGCAACATGCAAGACCAAATGTCATTGGCCACAATGAACCAGACCTTGCCCAGTTCATTATATAATCTATTAAATCGCCAAATTTAGTGATAAGAAAACCTTCTTTTTTGTAACGATTCCAGTCGCCATTAGATAAATTTATTCCCATTCCAACGCACCTTTACACCACTCATAAATAAAGCCTATAGTAAGTATTGCAAGGAATATCATCATAGACCAAAATCCGCAATAGCTTATTTTAGATAAAGAAATGGCCCAAGGGAAAAGAAAAGCAATTTCTAAATCGAATATTATGAACAATATTGCAACTAAGTAAAATTTTATGTCGAAACTTTTTCTGGCTCTTGATAAAGGATTAAAGCCACACTCATATGTAGAAAGCTTTTCACCATCTGGGTTACTGACTGCAAGAAACATAGGTAATACACCTAAAGTAAAGGATACTACAATTGATACACAGATAAAAATTAATATGGTTAAATATTCACTCATTTAAAAAACATATAACACTATGAATTTACATGCTTTCCTAATCTTTTACCACCTAAAATATGTATGTGAAAGTGCGGTATAACTTGCTCTCCATCTTTACCGTGATTAGTAACTAATCTATATCCTGTTTTTTCTAAGTTATATTTATGTGCTATTTCTCTAACAGTTTTAAAAAAACTTACTATTTCCTCTTCGGAAGCTTTCAGAACAAAATCATCGTATGAAACGTATTGAGCTTTTGGTATAACTAGAATATGAACTGGTGCATCAGGATACTTATCACGAAAAGCTAGCACATTTTCATTTTTATGTATTTCCTCATAAGACAACTCACCTCTTAATATCTTAGCAAAAATATTAGTGTCATCATAAGCTGTACTACCCATACTTTATTAAATTCCTGGTCCTCTTCTATTTTGCTTATGATTTGGTGTAGAAGGTGGGCTTATTGCTGCTTCGCTAGAAGCATCTTCAAGACTTGAAACGTCTTTTAGCTGTATATCTTGTCCACGCAAAACTGACCCATAGTCCATTTGGTGTCTTTTTGAAAACGTTTCTATTCTTTTTGCCCTTCTTGCAGCAATAACTTCTGGTTGTAAATGATACATATCTCCAGGAACAGTTAGGCTATGATACCTTTCCTCTATTTTAACTTCTTTCATAACACTCTCCATAATTTATTTCCCCCTACCTCTTATGCTTTCGCAACTTTCAAAATCTTGTTTAATAGCTTTTTGCCAATTATTTAAAATTTTCTCTGATGACTTTTCTTTACCTATAGACCTTATAACTTCTTGTGACTGTTGCTTTTTACTATCGTATCCACTATACAACTTTTCTGCAATATCATACAGCAACTTTCGGTCTGTGTGAACTTTAAACTCTTCACCAGTAATTTTTGCCAAATTTTTGAGATCATAATCAATTTTATTATAAATTCCTTCAAGAGCGTACTTTTTCATCTATACCTGGATTTTTATCTTTTATTTCTTGGATAATCTTCTCAACATCAACTTCAATTACAATTTTGTTTTCTTCTCTAAATATAGTTATATTTGGCAGATCTTTCCTTATTTTATCTAATTTCTCTGGACTCAAGTAAGGTATATCCCCCGTTAAAGTTCTTGACGCTAAAAAACTTACCTTACCTTTTTCTTGTTTTGTTATTTGTATGCCAAGGTACTTACTAGCTCCTGTGGTTTTTATAGGTGGGTCATATTTCTCTTCTTCTTTAGATACATCACTCACAGCCTTTTTTAATGAAACTTTAGCATCATGCTTCATTTCATCAATTGAAGCAAACGGTTTCTTTATAGGATAAATAAGTGCTTTAGGGACAAGAAAAAACACGCCTTTTATCTTAGCCAAAATAGACTTTTTATTTGACTCATCTTTTGCCATACATACCTCCAAGTCACTTTCTACAATCAGATAGTAAAATACACCCAATTATAGACGAAAATATTTAAACTTGTATATCTATTATAAGATGAAATTATAGAGATAGCAATCATTATTTGTACATTACCAAAGTATGTAGTATTTTTGCTGCTTTTCTTGTTCAAATTACCTTTAAAGATAAATTATGTTAAAATGGAACGCAAATAATATTATCGATGCTACTGGCGGAAGAGGGGAGGGTGTTTGTAATTCGGTATATAGCTCAAATATTTCAACGGATACAAGAAGCATAAAAAAAGGCGATTTATTTATTGCTCTCAAGGGAAAGAAATTTGATGGGCATGATTTTCTACATGAAGCATTTTTAAAAGGAGCTGTTGCTGCGGTAGTAAGCGAAGATAAATATAGAAATTTTCCTCTAATTATTGTGCAAGATACTCTAAAAGCTTTGCATAATATGGCATCATATTACATTAGAAATGTTCTTGTTAATGCTAAAGTTATTACAATTACAGGTAGTGTCGGGAAAACGACTACAAAGGACATGCTGCACACTGTTCTATCGCAATATGGAGCGTCTTATGCAAACAAAGATAACTTGAATAATAATATAGGATTACCTTTTACTATTCTAAAAGTCCCAAAAAACTGCCAGTACTTAATCCTTGAAATGGGAATGAATAGAGCTGGTGAGATAAAAGAGCTATCGAAGATTAGCAATCCGGATATTGCAGTTATTACCAACATCGAACCTGCGCATGTTGAAAATTTTTCATCTCTACTTGATATTGCGCAAGCGAAGTTAGAAGTCCTATGTGGTATGAAAAATAATGGTACTTTGGTTTTGAACAAGGATAATAAACATTATGATTATCTTTTATCAAATGCTGACAGAAATGTAGTGAGCTTTGGTAAGAATGAAAGTGCTACTGTTCGTTTGTTAGACCTAATAAGAAACGATAGCGGTATAAATTTAAAAATTAAACCGCACAACGGTCAAATTATAAACTGTAATTTACGTTTGCGGGGTGAGCATTTTACATACTCTGCATTAGTTGTGACAGCAGTTGTGCAAAGTCTAGGACTTGATTTATCGAAATTACCACTAGCACTTGAGAATTTTACTGTAACAGAAGGTAGAGGTAATGTTCATCAAGCTAAATACAATGGAAAATTAGTACATTTGATTAACGACTCCTATAATGCTAACCCTACTTCAATGAAGGCTGCAATAAGAACTTTAGGTACATATTCTAATTTAAGAAAAGTGGCACTACTCGGCGATATGTTAGAACTTGGTAATGAAAGCATAGTATTTCATACAGAATTGCTTGACTCTATAGTAGAACAAAATGTGAATAAAGTTCATACAGTTGGTAAATTTATGTTAGAATTGAATAAACTTTTACCGGAGAATATAAAAGGCATGCATTTCGATGATTCTAACCAATTGAAAAGTAATTTAGCTAATATTGTTCAAGGTAATGATGTAATTTTAGTTAAAGGTTCTCATGGAATGAGAATGGACCTTATAGTGCAGGAATTCACAATAGAATATTAAATAAAACTATTGTATTAATTTAAAGTTATTGGAAGTTTTAACTGTGATAAAAATGTAATAGTTTAGACTTGATCTGACAGGCATGAATTAACTGA
>NZ_JAFEVF010000027.1:0-10793 GCF_048054115.1 Wolbachia endosymbiont of Nasonia vitripennis
TCTATGATATTATTTTTTGTAACATTGTTATACACATCATGATAAGGAAAATGGAAAAATGTGTAAAGTAATCTTTTTCACCTCTGTGAGCTACTTGAATTAAAAAAGAAGAGATACTAACCTCTTGCATTCAAACTCACATAAATCATGAATTATGCATGTTTCACACGAAGGTTTTTGCGCTTTGCAAACATATCTACCATGCAAAACTAGCCAATGATGAGCATAAAGTAGGTATTTTTTTGGCACTACATTCAAAAGAGACTGCTCTGTTTTAAGTACATCTTTTTCTTTCACAAGCCCAACTCTATTGCTCACTCTAAAAACGTGAGTATCAACTGCCAATGTTGGAATACCAAGCCCTGAATTTAAGAACACATTAGCGCTCTTTCTCCCAACCCCTGGTAAAGATACCAAATCATCGAAATTAGTAGGCACTTTGCTATTGTACCGCTCAATCAATATTTTACTGAGCCCGATTATATTTTTTGCTTTGGAATTATATAAACCAATACTGCTTATGCATTTTCTCAGCTCACTTTGCCCAAGATTCAACATTTTTTCTGGCGTATCAGCGATACTAAATAGCTCCTTTGTAATTTTATTAACACTTATATCGGTCGTCCGCGCTGACAGAACTATTGCAACTAATAACGTAAAATGATTGGTATAATTTAGCTCTATTTTTGGCGCAGGATTTGACTGTTGAAATTTTTCAAATATTAATTCTACTTTTTTTGAGTCCATGCATAGAGCTAAAAGCTTATACTATACTGTTTGCTGTGCAAATTCAATTGCTCGAGGATGAGGTAGTCCTTCAGTATTAACATCAGACATATCAGTTTTTACCTCATCAAAATTCCTTTCAGCAAACTCGCTTGCCACTTCTGCAAAACATTTTCTAACAAGAGGCATGATAATTGGCATTAACAGTTTTCGTGGATCATACCGTCCTAACAGATCAGTCTCCTTTTGCACTCTATCTCTTGGATCCTCTTCTAGTAAATCTTTTGTGTGCTTGTCAGCATATATTTCACAGCCTTTTGAGAAAATAGGAGCTAATGCTTCAATTAATACTGCCAATAACAATAGTGGACCAAGTACAGCTCCACCAACAGTTAATCCATTAGCAATGAAATTTATTGTAACTAAATAAACAGAAAAAGCAGCTAAAGGATAGTTGATCAGAAGTTTACTGCTTAGCTCGATATAGCTCATCTTACTTATGAATTCATCAGTAGAAATTTCTGAATTGGCATACTTTTTCATATAATGACCTACTAATAAACGAGAGGCGTTATTAATAATGATATTAAGTGCTATGATCCACCATGAAAAATAGCAACCTATAGTAATTGTAGTTAATATAGCTAAAGGCAGAAAACTTATTTTTGGTACTAACATTAGAGCATTTTTGCGCTCTATAAATTTCAATGCTAATGTCTTTTTATCTTCTTCAATTAGGCTTCTCTTTTCTTTTAGAGGAGTAATATAATTGAATAATTGTATGCTTGGCTTTGCTATATATTGATATAACTCTTGCATTAACTTTGCACTTTGTACACTCTTCTGAAAATTATCTAAATTTGGATTTAGCAAAATCCTCTCTATTTGAGCCTGAAGTTCATTATAGCTTTTTAGGTCTTCTCCAAACGAACAATCATTTCTTTTTAGTATAGCAATCAACCCATCAAAATCTTTACCTACAGCTTCTTCCTCACTGATTTTTAGCTCGTTAAACAACTTTCTCCTATAGTGAAACTCTCTTGCCGTTAAACGTCCATTACTTTCAGCACCAACACTGACTTTAACACAAGGATTTCCTGACTCCAAAGGTTCAATGTACTTTTTTAGCTCTTGATAAGCTTTATAAATCTGATCAAATCTATTTTTGTCTCCACCTTTGTCAGGATGGTTTACAAGAATTAACTTCTTATGCTGCTTCTTCAAAATTGCGCTAAGCTCTTCATAATTCTTGTCTACAACTTGCTTAGCTTCTATTTCTAATATGTCGAACAGATTAGCATTATCACGAAACTCCTGATTAGTTAACTTAAAATGTTGACTCATTACTATTCCTCACATAAATATATCATATTTAGTGTTTTACGCAAACACAAAAACATTAAGCAATAATCAGGAGAAAAAACCCTCTTTTCCATCATATAAATACAATTTATCCATTCTCACCACGTCAAAGCTATTTTCTTCAAGTTTGATTAGCAAGTTATTCACATCAATATTTGTAATAGCTTGCTTTTCATTATTTGCGATAAACCTGCAGGTTATTTGGTCACTTGAAGATTTTGAGCCTCCTGGCCAAATTGCAAGTCCTTTTGAGTATATTGCTATCATTTTCAGATTACTCGATTCAAATAATCTTACTATTTGATCAAAATTGTTGGATTTGTCCCAAGCAAGCGCTATATCACTACCCACTAGCTTTTTAACTTTGTAATCTTGTTCGTAATGGTCTTGTACTTTATTTATTTTACTATCCAAATCACTGCTAATTATAAGCTCAGGTAATGTTGCAGGTTTCTTTCCTAGATTATCTATAACAGCTTGTGCAAATTCTTTTGTCCCAACTTTCTGCTTGCTCTTTTTCTCCTTATATAAATCAGCAGTGTGTATTCCATCTTCTAAGGTTTTTAACCATGCATTGTAAATTAGCTTTGCAGTACTCACTTGACCGATATAGACCAACATATGCACTGCAGCATTTAAAAGACCAGAAGGATTAGCTATGTTTTTTCCTGCAATATCAGGAGCAGAGCCGTGAACCGCTTCAAACATTGCATATTCATTACCTATATTGCTACTTCCTGCAAGCCCTACAGAACCTGAGGTTTGTGCCACTATATCTGATAATATGTCGCCATATAGATTTTCAGTTACTATAACATCGAAATTCTCGGGTTCTGTGGCAACACGTGCCATTCCAATATCAACTATATAATGTTCCGCCTTTATATCCGGATATTCTTTTGCAATACGATCAAACGCTGCATGAAAAGCGCCGTCAGTCATTTTCATTATGTTGTCTTTAGTCAGGCAAGTTACTTTCTTTCTGTTATGTTTTTTCGCATATTCAAAAGCGTACCTGCATATTTTTTCTGAGCCAGATCTAGTAATAATTTTAGTGCATTGGTACGAGTCACCAGTGAGCCTATGCTCTATTCCGGTGTAAACGTCCTCTTCATTTTCGCGTATTACAACAACATCAAATTTATCGAATTTATTTTCTATAACAGGGTGATACGAAATGCATGGTCTAATGTTTGCATACAGCCCTAAGTTCTTTCTGAGTGCAACGTTTAAGCTTTTGTGCCCTTTGCCTTGAGGGGTGGTTGTTGGAGATTTGAGTAATATCTTTGTCCTTTCGATAGATTCCCAACCACTCGGAGAAATTCCATGAGACCATTCCTTACTATAAACACGCTCCCCTATTTCAATAATATCTATTGAGATCTCTGCTTTCGCTTCACGCAATATCGACAGCACCGCTTCCATAATTTCTGGTCCGATACCATCACCATACGCAACTGTGACTGATGTTGACATAACTTCCTTAACTGTAAATGATTTAATGTTAATTCAAATGATATAGTGGCACAAGCAGCTAGTACTGTACAAGTTGACATATTTACAGTTATTTAATAACATGTTCTTATGTCAGTTAGTAATGCGGGTGGGGGTGTATGGATACTAAAATAAGCTATGCAAGAGTTACGAGACGCATTTTTGCATTTGCGTTTGATCATATTTTATTAACGGCGATAAAGTATTTTATTGGATTTAACGTTGGATGTACCTTAGGTTCTTTAACACCCAATGCGGTTAAAATAATTTCAGACAACGCAACAATTCTTAATGTAACAGCGCTAATATTGGCATTAGCATTTTATGCATTTACGATAATAGAATTCGGCGGAACTCCGGGACAATTATTGCTTCGTATGCATATAAAAGACAAAAATACACTTGAAAAAATCACTATAACACAAACAATAATCAGAACAGGAACTTTTGGAGTGTTATATTTTATAATTTTTTATACAATATTGAGTATTTCTAGTCTATTTATAATTTTACCAATTATTATCATATTGTTTGCAACATTTGATAAGCATAAACAGTTCCTTAATGACAAAATTGCAAAAACAGTAGTGATAGACTATAAACCTAGTTGATGTTTTTCTTTAGTTGTTATCACCAAGGGTGTTATTCCAGCGCGTGACCCACATCTGTACGAACATTGCAATTAGCAGGTAATTTGCATAATAGACGGTGTCATTCCAGTGCTTGACACTGGAATGGCTTTGTTGCATCACTCTTCGGATAATAGGTAACGTGGAATAAATTCATGAAGCTATCTCAAATTTAGCCATGCCTATATCAGTAAATTTGTTAAGCAAATAACACTTGAGTAGCAGTTCTCTCTCACGATTAACCTCAGATTTGTTTCTAAAACTAAAACCAAATGTTTGCTTCAGTCGCGAGAAAAAACTTTCTATATAAGATCTCTTCCCATAATTTATCTCTTTTTTCCACCTCTTCATACCATCTTCATCATATGACTTTATGAGCTTGATTGTAGAATTTCTCTCATCCATATAATCCAACTTTGGATGCTCTACTGCATTATTTTGCGGAGGAATCCTTGTCTTTATGTCAAGCTCATCGCACAGTTTGTATAACTTCTTTCGATTATATGCCCTGTCTGCATATAGTGTGCTTATATTATATTTAACATCAATCCTTGCAATAAGATCACATGCTCCATAGTGGTCAGAATAAACTCCGCCACTGTATTTTGCTGCTATAACTTTTTTGCTACCTATCTCTAGCATTACATGCAGTTTTCTTGTTTGCTCATAGCGGCGATACTTTCTATCTGTACCATTTGCCTTGCTATGACCTGGAATATTATTGTAGATCAGTACTATCTATGGCAATCTCAATATCTTCTGTATTATTTTTATCATGTCTTCGATCATTAATTTTGATGTTAAGTTTTTTAAGCCTTCTTGAGGCCTGGGAATAGCTAATAACTTGCAAGTTTTTCCTTACTTGCTCAAGGTACCCTGCTATAAATCCCGCTGTTTGTCTCAGACCTATTCTAAATAAATAAGTTATTATGTGAACCAGAATCACGACCTTATCGCTATAAATATAGTTGCCACCAGCCATTTTTGGACCTTTTTCGTACCAATTTTCTATGGCATCATTGACGTAATAAAAAATATTTCCCCTCTCTTGGAGAAATTTGTTATATTCATGGCAGTTACTGACTCTCATTTTTTGTGGCATATTTTTCTTTAGTAGGTTAAATGCTTGTCTTATAGTGAATTTTGTCAGTAACTGCCAGTTCTTTTTATTTGACCTATGCAACAAAGCCCACTGGAATCCAGTTTTCCATATAATCTCATCGAAAACGTTGTAACCACTTTCTATGCTAGTGTGCTTTCATCAACCTGGATCCCAGTGTCAGCTACTTTCATGACAAGAAAAGAAGCACTGGTTTCACATGAATCTGAACAGATATCATGTTTTTCTTTAGTTTACTGCTTACAAAGTGACTTTTTTTGTTTCTGCATGAGCTAAATTAACTACCAATATCATACCTGAAGAACCCACCTGACCATTCTAGAAAATTTAACGCTGAGTACACTTTACTTTTAGCTTCTTCCACAGTATTTCCTTCTCCTACTATATTTAGCACCCTTCCGCCATCGGAAATCCAATTACCACTTTCATCCAACTTAGTACCAGCATGAAAAACTAGCACACCAGGAATGTTCTCAATTTTATCCAATCCTTTAATTACCTCTCCTTTTTGATAATCACCAGGATAGCCTTTACTTGCAACAACTACACAAACTGTAGTTTTGTGATTAAACTCCACCATTTTTGTATTTAACTTGCCTTCTGCAACTGACAACATCAACTTTAACAAATCACAATTTGGATCAAGTCTAGGTAAAATAGATTGTATTTCCGGATCCCCAAACCTAACATTATACTCAAGAAGCTTTGGACTATCTTTGCAAATCATTAAACCAGCAAAGAGTACGCCTTTATAGGATGTTCCCATGTTAGTCAGTGCTTGAATTGTAGGATATATTATTTTTTGGATAATTTTTTGCTCCATCTCCTTACTTATAATCGAAGGTGATGAGTATGACCCCATGCCTCCAGTATTTTGTCCCTCGTTATTTTCACCAACTCTCTTGTAATCTTTTGCACACCCAAGGGTTACTACCTTCAACCCATCAATAAGAGCAAAAAAACTTACTTCCTCTCCAATTAAAAACTCTTCTATGATTATTTCTTCACCTGACTCACCAAGATTTTTCTCCACTAGCATTGAATCTATTGCTGAAAAAGCTTCATTTTCTGTGTGGCATATTATGACGCCTTTCCCTGCTGCAATTCCATTTGCTTTAATTACAAGCGGAAATTTTATTTTATTACTACGGACAAAATTTTTAGCTAACCTTTCATCAATAAAACGTTCATACTTGGCGGTCGGTATACCATATTGTTTACATAGTTCCTTCGTAAAAGACTTTGATGCCTCAAGTTTTGCAGCTGCTTGACTTGGAGCAAAAACGTTTATCCCCTCCGCAGTTAAATCATCAGCAAGCCCATTAATTATCGGCTGCTCTGGACCAATAATCACTAGCTCTATATTTTCTTTCTTGCAAAATTGTGTAACATCCACTGAATCTTGAATATTTATATTCACAAGAACTCCAAAATTTTCCATGGCCGGGCGACCAGGAGTAACATATAACTTAGTCAAGGTAGGAGACTTCTTTAAAGCCCAAAGTAAAGCATGCTCACGCCCACCAGAACCTATAACCAGAACCTTCATCTTTATTTCCTCGCTTTTCTATATGTCAAAATTATTGTTTGCTTATAACAGTATCATTACTCATGTATCTTTGCAACACGTTTGGTATTGTAACTGACCCATCGGAATTTTGATAGTTCTCCATTATGGCAACAATTGTTCTTCCTATGGCTAAAGCTGAGCCGTTTAAAGTGTGAACGTATTTTTTTGTTTTTCTGTCAGTTTCTAAGAAGTATTTAGTGTTCATTCTTCTTGCCTGGAACGTACCGCAATTTGAGCAGCTTGATATTTCTCTGTACTTATTTTGCTCAGGTAACCATACCTCTATATCATAAGTCTTTTGTGCAGCAAAGCCCATATCACCACTACAAAGCAGCATTATTCTATACGGTAGTTCTAATTTTTTTAATATTTCCTCAGCAGCATTTGTCATGCGTTCAAGCTCATCATTTGACTGGTCTTCAGTTGTGATGCTTACCAACTCCACTTTACCAAATTGGTGTTGCCTTATCATACCTCTTGTATCTCGTCCTGCGCTACCAGCTTCTTTACGAAAACATTCTGAATATGCAGTAAAACGAATAGGCAGTTCTTTTTCTTCTATTATTTTGTCAGCAACTAAATTTGTTAAAACTACTTCACTTGTGGGAATTAATCTTAATTTATCGGTAGTTAAATATGAATCATCAAAAAATTTTGGTAGTTGACCAACATTATACATCGCCCTATCCTTTACTAAAACTGGATGATGCACTTCAGTATAACCAAATTCATTAACATGTGTTTCCAGCATAAAATTTATTAATGCTCGTCCAAGCTTAGCTAACTGTCCTTTTAGTATTGTAAACCTTGATCCAGAAATTTTTGCTGCTTGTTCAAAATCCATCAAGCCTAACCTTTCTCCGAGTTCATAATGAAATTTTGGCATAAAACTAAATTGCCTTTTTTCTCCATATTTTCTGATTTCTACGTTGGAGCTCTCATCTTCACCTATTGGCACGTTTTGTGCAGGGATATTTGGTAAGTTAGATAAGATCTTCATTAAGTTATCTTTCTCCGTTTGCTCGTTTAAGCTGATTGCTTTTATCTCATTTGTTATGTTTCTTGACACTTCTACATCATTTTCACAGGGGCTCTTGCTCATTTTAAGCTTCTTTATTTCCTCTGTGATTTCATTGCGCTGCCTATTTAAATCTTGCAATGTAGTAGTCAGTAATCTTCTTTCATCATCAACATCTAATATTTCTTTTGCAGTAAATTCTTTCACTCCTCTGCTTTTTATTGCTTTTTCAAATCCTTTAGGGTTTTTGCGTATATGTTCTATATCATGCATATGTTGTGCTATTACTAACATCATTACTCTACTTCAAAAGCTTTGAATGCTCAATATTTTTACATATAAATGCTAATATTGATTTTACCTTCATAATTTGCTAGAATTGATAAACGTGAAATATAATATGTTAGCCATCATAGAAAGATACAATAAATCTAAAGAGAGTACTCACTTCACTAAACTTAAGGCTAGTGGAAGATTTGCTGTCTACGCTTTTTGTATATATTTGGCGACTACATTTACCATTGGCTGTTTGGGATTGATAATGGGATCTTTCCTCTTAACCTTACCACTTGCTACGCTCATCTCCAACCCTATAGTTTGGATTTTAATGGGAATAGTGCTTACAGCAACATACAAGATGGTTATTGAACCTTTATTTTACTTGGTAAAAGATTATGTTGATGGAAAAGGAGTTTCAGAGGGAAAAGAAAGCGATGCTAAAACTGATGAGCTATTAAAATCACCAAAGCAAGAGCAAGCTGTAAATAATCAAGGAAATCCAAAAACCCCAGATGGGGATAGTGGTATTGTACCAGGAAGTGAACCTGCCTCAAGTAACAATAGTCGTAGAAATTCTAATGCTTCAGGAGATAGTGGTTTGGGTGGCAAAGAGTTTCATGAAGATTTACAAACTCTTATGCATCAGACAAATAGAGAAAATTACTATTACTGGCTACAAGAACATGATATTTCTCATATTGCAAGAGCTGTATATAACTATTCAGAAAATTCAAGTGGCAATGTACTTTTTTGTATTCCTGGTGATGTGAGTACTTTAAACTCAAAACTGAAAGAGTATAAAATAGAACAAGGGAACACAAAAAAAATCTTTGCCTCGATTATTAATTTAGGAGGAAATCACTGGGTAACACTGATAGTCACATGTAATGGTAACAGACAATTTAGAGCTTATTATTGTAACTCATTTGGTAATAAATTACCAAATGAGATTGAAGGAAAGGTAAAAGACGATATAAGTCTTGCTAATGAGATTGCTGAGAAGTGTCTAGTACCCTTAAATAATGAGGTGGGAAGTTTAATACGGAAAAGAGAAAATAATCCAGATAATGCTAGCCTTAAAGAGAAAAAAGATGATGTTGAAAAAACATTAGGTCATGCAAGAGAATATAGAAATAAGTTAGTTAGTAAGCCAATTGATACTAGTTATATAGTGGGCATATTGCAGGAAACCTTAGAGATAGGAAATGATAGCATAAAGAGTTCTGCGGTTGATCAGCAAAAAGATGGCTGTAATTGTGGAGTATTTGCTTTAGAAAATGCTCATAGGATTACGGAAATGCTCAACGAGGATAAATCATTTGATGAAATTGACAGAGAGTTATCAAAGTACAAGCCTAGGCCAGGACAATTGCACGAGAAGAGAAGAGAGTTCGCAAAAGCACTTATGGAGGATGAAGAGTGGAAAGAATCCATTGCTGAAGGTGGAATTTTACATGATACTATACAGCAGCTCATTTCTGAAGATAGTAAGAAAGAGGAGGCACAATCTACCATAAGTTCGATTATTCAAAATGTTATTACAACGTGTGCAAGACGTTTGGACTTAAGTAATTAATCTATAAAATCTATGTCCCTACAAATAGGAAGTTTGACGATTGATTCTCCAGTTATTTTAGCGCCAATGTCTGGAGTGACTGACTATCCATTTAGGAGTATTGTAAAGAAACTTGGTGCAAGTTTGCTAGTCTCAGAAATGATTGCAAGCAGAGCTATGATCATGCAAACTCGCCAGAGCATGCAAAAAGCAAAAGTCGATGAACTAACCGCTGTACAACTTGCTGGTTGTGAGCCTGATGTTATGGCGGAAGCTGCAAAGTTAAATGAGGGCATGGGTGCAAAAATCATAGATATAAATTTTGGTTGTCCAGTTAAAAAAGTTGTAAACGGTTACGCAGGGTCAGCACTTATGCGTGATGAAAAAAAGGCTGCTGAGATAATAGAAGCTGTAGTCAAGGCAGTGAGTGTGCCAGTTACAGTAAAAATGCGTACTGGATGGAATGACGAAAATCGTAATGCTCCGCGCTTGGCAAAAATTGCAGAAGATTTGGGAGCAAAGATGATTACTGTACATGGAAGGACAAGGGCACAGCTTTATAATGGTCAAGCAGATTGGAAATTCGTTAGAAATGTTAAAGAGCAGGTAAAAATTCCAGTTATAGTAAATGGAGATATTAAGAGTTTGAATGATGTTCAAAGTGCACTTAAAGAATCTGGGGCAGATGGAGTAATGATAGGTCGTGGTGCTTACGGCAAACCTTGGCTGATTAATCAAGCAATAAACTTTTTGAGTGGAAATAAAGTTTCTGAGCCAACAGCCTCAGAGAGATTAAGCATAATACTCAAGCATTATGACAGTATTCTTGAGTACTATGGAAGCGATACAGGAATAAAGATGGCCCGCAAACATATAGGATGGTACAGTAGCGGGCTTCAAAACTCATCTGAATTTCGTGTAAGAGTAAATAACATAATAGACAGCACAGAAGTGAAAGAAAATATAATTGATTTTTTTAGTTAAAAACAGATTAAATGTAATAGTTTAGACTTGATCTGACAAGCAAACAAAGTAAGATA
>NZ_JAFEVF010000028.1:0-9981 GCF_048054115.1 Wolbachia endosymbiont of Nasonia vitripennis
CTTACTTTGTTTGCTTGTCAGATCAAGTCTAAACTATTACATATAATTTTGCTTATTCTCTTTATACCTTCACTACAACAACTTATTTTGCTGTATTGGATTAGATGGTTGAATATAACCTAAACTACTGTAACACGATTCTTCGTATGAAGGTAGTAGTTCCTCAAGCGGTGCTGAAGGTTGTACTTTTTCATAATTGTCAGAAGGAAAATTGTCTAATTCTTTATTATTAGTTGCCTTATCCATACATTTTATTGGTTGCTCTATATAGTCTTGTATTTCTTTTGTAAAACTATGATTTAGATAACAACTTGTTAAGTAAGCTACACCTGCTACTGTTAGTGCTAATGCTACAAAAACTAAAGGTGAAGCTCCTATACACCTAAAAACCTTTACTTTATACATACTCATATGAGCAGGTGGGTCAATGGTTGTTGCAAAAAAAATAAAAAAACCAAGTGAAAAAAATATTAACACGCAAATTCCACCCAATGAACAAGATCCTAACGCTACTTCTTTTAATGATTCTTCGTTTTTCTTTTTATTATTAAGGCTTCGATACATTTTATTAACGTTAGTATTGCTAATATAATCTTCTAGTTCTTTTAAAATTTGAGTCTTTAACTCTTCAATCTCATTATCTATTAACGAATAGTATTTTTTATACCGCTGCTTCAATTGAACGTCTAATACTGATTTACCACCATTGAGAAGATTTAAAATGTCTTTTTTGCATAACTCAATCTCCTGAGAAATTTTAGAATCGTTTTGTCCTTTTATATCTTGATCCACTTTATCCTGTAGTTTTTGACCAAAATCTTTAAATACAGTTCTGCAAGAAAGGTATTTTAATATAATAGGTAAAGCTAGCTCATTTCCCTTACTAAGCAAAGATAAAAGCTTCAAAGCGAAAGAATTAGGTACTGCCTCTCTTGGTAGAATTAAGGTGAAATCTTCCAATACTTGGCAAACTAATTTTATTGAAGAATCTTTAAACCCTTTTGTACCAAATTTTAATGAAGCAAAAAATTCTTCTAATTCTTCAAAAGGACAACTATTTTCCTCTAATTTTACTTTTATAATATTGCTTAACATTGTAACTCCACTAACCGTTTTATACATGTAGCTTAACACTATTTTAATAATTTATTAAGAAAGTTTAATTATTAATTATAATATTTAATAAAATAAATAGACTCTTTTACATTTCATCTGCAAGAATCTTTTCCTTAGTTTGTAAATAAAGATTTTCTGAATCTAATTGCCGCAGGTTACGTTTAGTAATATAATCTCATATTAAATAAAACTTTACCTAAGTTTATGCCAGACTCTACGTTAGTTTTAACAACTATTCTTATATTCTTCATCTTTACGTTGTCACTTTTTTTTATAAAAAGGATATTTGGATCAACGAACAAGAAGATAATAAAATCCTTCAGAAAAATTGCTCAGCAGATTAATGCGCTAGAGCAAGAAATGCAGAGCTTATCTGATGAGGATCTTGCTAGTAAAACTGCGGAATTAAAACAAGAACTGAAAAATGGAAAAACACTAAATGACCTTCTCGTACCTGCATTTGCGGTTGTACGAGAAGCATCACGAAGATTCCTTAACATGAGGCATTTCGACGTTCAGCTAATTGGTGGCATGGTTCTCCATAATGGCATGATATCAGAAATGAAAACAGGAGAAGGAAAGACACTCGTCGCAACTTTAGCCGCATATCTAAATTCTTTAGAAGGAAAAGGTGTGCACGTCGTAACTGTTAACGACTATCTTGCAAAACGAGATACAGAGTGGATGAGTAAATTATATAATTCTCTTGGAGTTTCTGTTGCATTTATTACAAATAATTTGACAGACGACGAGAGAAAAAAGGCTTATAGCGCAGATATCGTATACTCAACAAATAATGAACTTGCCTTTGATTATCTACGAGATAATATGAAATTTTCTCAAGAAGATATGGTTCAGAGAGGCTTCAATTATGCAATAGTAGACGAAGTAGACTCCATACTGATTGATGAAGCGCGTACTCCGCTCATTATTTCTGGCCCACTTGAGGAAAATAATCAGATATATAAGCATATCAATAAAATAGTAATCAAATTAGTTGATTCTGACTATGAAGTCGATGAAAAGAGTAGAGCAGTGTTCCTCACTGAAAATGGCATTTCACGAGTGGAGGAATTACTAAAATCGTATAACCTCATTCCTGAAAATTCCTCGCTCTATGATACTAGCAATATTATACTGACTCATTATATAGATCAAGCACTTCGTGCACATAAGCTGTTTACTGCTGATAAAGATTATATAGTGAAAAACGGTAAGGTGGTAATTATTGATGAGTTTACTGGGCGCATGATGGAAGGTAGGAGATATTCTGATGGTCTTCACCAGGCACTGGAGGCAAAGGAGAATCTTGAAATTCAGCATGAAAGTCAAACTTTAGCATCAGTCACATTTCAGAACTACTTTCGTATGTACAACAAACTTTCTGGTATGACAGGAACAGCAGCAACAGAGGCAGAAGAATTTCGTGATATATATAGATTAAATGTAGTAAAAATTCCAACTAATGTGCCTGTTAAAAGAATAGATGTTGATGATGAAATTTATGGCACAGAAAAAGAAAAATTTAGTGCTGTATTGAAGTTTATAGCGGAATGTCACAAACGCCTTCAACCAGTGCTTGTTGGCACTGTGAGTATTGAAAATTCTGAAAAACTTTCCGATCTTTTGAAAAGCCATTCTCTTAAGCATTCAGTATTGAATGCTCGTTATCATGAACAAGAAGCGTATATAATAGCGCAAGCTGGAATACCAGGCAGCATTACTATAGCAACAAACATGGCAGGACGTGGAACTGATATTCAGCTTGGTGGAAATGTTGAAATGATTGCAAAAATAGAGCTCGAGAAAATAAAAAATGCTGATGAAAGAGAAAAAAAATATCAAGAAATAGTCAAAAGAGTAAAAAAAGATAAGGAAATTGCTATAAAAGCTGGTGGCTTATGTGTTATTGGAACCGAAAGGCATGAAAGCAGGAGAATAGATGATCAATTACGTGGACGTTCTGGCCGCCAAGGTGACCCTGGACTTTCTAAGTTCTTTCTATCACTTGAAGATGATTTAATGAGGATATTTGGTTCTGATAGAATGAGGAATTTTTTGCAAAAAGTGGGACTAAAGAACAACGAGGCTATTCATCATCCATGGATTAATAAAGCACTTGAAAAAGCACAGAAGAAAGTTGAAGTTAGAAATTATGATGTGCGGAAGTCTTTGCTAAAGTTTGATGATGTAATCAACAATCAACGTAAAGTTATTTTTAAGCAGAGAAATCATATTTTAAACAATGAAATCAATGATTTAGTTGAAGTATATAGTGAAGTAAATGAGGATATAATAGAAGGTATAGTACAAAGTGGTTATTACGAAGATTATGTTGAAGATATTGCAAAAGAATTCCACATAAGATACGGGATAACGCTTAATCTAGAAGAGTTTTTGAATAAACAAGAAGCCTTGGATTATATAAATGACAAGATACAAGAATTTTTTACTGAGAAAGAAAAATATTTCAATAGTCAACAAACTACAGATTTGTGGAATACGATAGTGAAACAAGTGATGATCATGACACTTGATCATTTATGGAGGGAGCACCTTTCGGTCTTAGAGAGCCTAAGACAAAGCATAAATTTGCGTGCCATGGGGCAAAAAGACCCACTGAATGAATTTAAACGCGAAGCTTTCTTAATGTTTGAGTCGATGCTTGAAAAGTGGGGGGAGCTTACCATTCACCGCCTAGCGCACTTTAAGTTGCTAGACAATCAAGAAATAGGCAATAGGTCACGCTCTACTAAAAATAGCAGACTTCCAAAAGTTTCAAGAAATGACAAGTGCCCTTGTAACTCTGGAAAAAAATACAAACACTGTCACGGTGCAGTTGCCGTAGTGAATTAGTTGTTGCAAGCACATTATAGCTGCTATAGCTAACCGAAGTAAGATTTGCCCGAGCACTAAAAAACAAAATCAATAGCCGAATTAATATTGGGCCAAAAGGTTTGTAGAGCCTTTCTTATGGCGTGCTTGATCAGAACTTCTCAATCGGATTTAAATCTGGCGAGTATGGAGGCAAGAACAAAATTTTACACCCAATATTTTCTATCAAATTTTTCGTCCCTGCAGATTTATAAAAGCTCGCATTGTCGAGAACAATAGTCTGTCCAGGTTTAAATACAGGAACAAGTACATTTTCTACATAAGCATCAAAAATCTCCCTGTTGCAGTAGCCATCAATTATCCATGATGCTTTAACTTTTCCTTCATTCAGTGCTCCAATTATGCTTACCCTCTTTCTTTTAAACCCTGGGCAAATAACCTCTTGCCTCTTTGAGACCACCCATATTCATAAAATTCATTGTCCTCTATTCCAGACTCATCTATGTATATCAAGTTTCCTTTATTTATTTCTTCTACTTTTTTTATGAACTCTTTGCGTTTCTCTTTATCTCTTTCTCGATAAAGAAAAGTTTTTTTTATATGTATAGTTTACTTTGCTAAGGTAGTTATATACTGTGCTTCTACACATATTACCAAATTCTTCAATTATCTTTTCAATTCTAATATCCTGATTTCCATTCAGAAATTTGATAAATCTATCCATATCTTTAATCTTATGGCCATATCCTTTGTGATAGCCTGAAGATGGTTTCTGTTTCTTTTTTCTTTTTCCTCCACAAATATATTGGTTTTATGCTCACTTTGAATATTTGACTGATTTTTTTTATCGTCATTGTTTTTTTATCGACTCCTTTGAGAACACGTTCTTTCAGATCCTCACTATATGGACTTGGCATCTTCTTCTTTCTCATTACTTATTATACCATTCTAACCAATTTTGCCATATAGCTAAACCTTTCTTGGGTTAGCTATAGATGATAAAATATTTGATTCTAGTTCTTTATAGTCTACTAATCCGGTAGTTCTATTTGCTTGACTCATTTCAAACCTCCATTTTTTATATCAATTTATTACTTTTCTTTTCGGCTTGACACACTTTTTTGAACGTTCCCCACTTTTTCTATCACCTTTTCAAATTCTTCTACAGTTAAGCCTGTTATATTACGAAAATTTCTTGGGTGTTTCTTTATATTGTAGTAACTAAAGCTCATTTTTTTACCTTACTCTATCTGCTTATTCCTCTTCCATCATTTTATCATTACCTTTTGCAGCAGGTCTATTGATGCATGAGTCTGGAATCTAGGAATTCTGATTATATATTAAGTTAGTAAGTATAAAAGTTATGTAAAAATACAACGTTTTTAGTGAGATTACGGAAAGCCAGCGTCACACGCTGGAATGACATCTTTCTTGGTGGACTCAAATCATAATGTTTGTACGGTTGTGGATTTATAACTAAAGCAATCTAGAAAATTAATGATATTTTATTCCCCGGCAAACGCTCTATTTTATTTTCCGTCTCTAGTTCCAAAAGAGCCATTAGAGCTATGTTGGTAGAAAGTCCGCTTGCTAATATAAGTTCATCTATATCAACAGGTACAGAGTTAATATGATCAACTATAACAGATTTTGCCTGTTGTAATTTTTCTTGTTTTTGGTCAGCAACGGTATCAAATAGATTTTTTTGCTGAAGAGGTAAACTAAATCTCACGCTCTCTACTATATCATCAGCGGATTCAACAAGTTTAGCGCCGTTCTTAATTAAATAATTACTACCACTACAGCGTGAATCTAAAGGGAAACCAGAAACTGCAAACACCTCTCTTCCTTGATTCAAAGCAAAATCTGCTGTGATGAGAGAACCAGACTTTTTTGATGCTTCAATTACCACAACACCGAGTGAAAGGCCAGATATAATTCGGTTTCTTTGGGGAAAATACTGAGGCTTTGGTTTAGTAGCAAATGGAAGCTCGGTAATTACTAACCCGCCATTTTCAGTGATTCTTTTGTATAGATCAAAATTTTCTCTTGGGTATACTACGTCAATTCCGCTTGCTGTGACAGCAATGGTTGGGTGATTTTTGTATATTACACTGTTTGCTGCAGTATCGATCCCTCTTGCAAGTCCAGAAATTACGATGAAACCAACTTCGCTTAAATCAAGTGCCAACTTATTGGCAAAATTTCTTCCATTGATTGAAGAATTACGTCCACCGATTATTGCAATTATCTCACGGCTTAACAATGATATATCACCAAGTGTAGTTATTACAGGAGGACAACTCGGTATATTCCTTAAAATGTCAGGGTAATCTGGATCACATGCTGGTATTATTTTGGCTCCAATTTTTTCTGCATTCTTAATTTCTTCTTGTACATTTTTAATTCCATAATCCTTGTTAGCCAATTCATTAAGATACTTAAGCACTTCATCTAGTGAGCCACATGCTCTTAGTATACTAAAAAACTTTACTGGTCCCACAGTTCTAGCCAAGCTTAGCCATATTTCTAATTCTTCGTTATTTAATTTATTTATCTTCATAAAAGGCTTGAATTTCTTATCAGTTTAGTGTACCCAAGATAATGCAAATATACAGTATTTTATGACGCATTTTGTTACAGATAAATGCATAAAATGTAAATATACGGACTGTGTAGAAGTATGTCCCGTTGACTGCTTTTATGAAGGTAAAAATATGCTCGTGATTAACCCAGATGAGTGTATTGATTGTGGAGTGTGTATACCTGAATGTCCAGTAGATGCAATTGTAACTGATGATTCCATAAAAGATATTCTAGAGCTAGATGAAGGCTTACTGAACAATGAACAAAAAATCTTTAAATCATTTTACAACATAAATGTAGAATATTCGCAAAAGTGGCCAAATGTCACAGCTAAAAAGCAACCCCTAGATACAGCAGAAGAGTATAAAGAAAAAAAGGATAAAACAGCTTATTTTGACGAAAATTTAGGGTAATAGAGTACGAAAGTGGACTCACACTTTTTTGATTAAATAGACATTGAATTGTAAGCATCTATTTCATCTGCCATAGACGATAATTGTGCACTCTCAAAACGGAGATTGTTTGCAATGTCTATTAATTTCTCACTAATTTGTGAACGAAGTTCAGGCACTGGAAAGAAAGTATCACATCTAGCCTTGCACAGAGGTTTGTCTGTTTCATTGAACGCCTCTTCACAGTTTTTATGGCAAATATGAGATAGGTTGCGTGCCTGAAACGTTAATGAATTCGAGTTTTGTGTAGACATAACCATAATATACTCCTAAATTAAAAAACTAACTCCACGGTAGCATTTATGTGTTAATAAAATTGTAATATTTATATTAGCATAATTACTTTTCAGATACGTTTATTACTTTATTGAAAAGTTCAGAATAAATAGAGAGTACAAAAGAAGCCTCACATCTTTTTGGTTAAATAGACATTGAATCGTAAATGTGCGTTTCATCAGAAAATATATCAGCAGATGATATATTACTATCAATATTGTCTGGTTTAAGTTCATTGTTCAGATTCTCGAAATCTTTTTGAATTGTTTCAATTGTCTTCTTTGAGTTATAATGCGCTCCCCATAACGGTCCAGTGATTGATTTAATACAAACTTCACTTAATGAACATTGATTATTATCTTTTTCTGACATAATATTCTCCTTAATTAATATTATATTTAATATAGTATAAAAGTATTAATACTATATTAAATATGGAATCAAAAGTAAATAAAGCAATACAGGAACGTCTTACAGTTGATTCAGTGAATCTTGCACCATAGCTTTAAAGGGTTTAGAAGACTAAGAGTTGGCGATGTGTATTATACAGACACCAAAAACATGAAGTAACTATCGTTACAATAGGATATAGGGACACCATTTACGTTTGAAGGAAATATGTTTTGCAATAACCCTATTCTATAATGCAAAACCCAATGTATTACTTGCAATCTGGTGTCTGATCACAAAGGAACCAGTTTACATAAAACTACTTGCCACCTGCAAATTGCAATATCTGTACAGCTGTGGAATTTTTCAAAGCGTTTTTTCTATTGAAGATAAAAGTATCTTTTATATATGATATATAGCAAAATATTAGGGTGCTTATGGTTCCAACTATAGCAATTTTAAGTGGTGGATTTTCTTGCGAAAGAGAAATATCGCTTATGAGCGGAAAAGCAGTAAAGAAGGCGCTTGATAGCCTTTCATATAATGCAATAGAAATAGATGTTGATAGCAACATTGCTCAAAAGCTTAAAAAAACTAATCCCGCTCTTGCTTTTATTGCTCTACATGGACCTTATGGTGAAGATGGCTGTATTCAAGGTTTACTGGAGATTTTAGGTATAAAATATACACACTCAGAAGTTATGGCTTCGGCTGTTGCTATGAATAAAGTGATGTCAAAGCATATATTCCATTCTCTTAATATCGACACTCCAAGAGGTTATGTAATTAGTCGAGAAGATGTGCTAAAAAATAATATTAAAGTTGATTATCCGTACGTCTTAAAACCGATTAACGAAGGCTCAAGCATTGGAGTACACATGATTTTCTCACATGAGGATTACTTAGAGCTGAAAAATAACAGTTCTACTATAATGGAAAAGATGATCATAGAAGAATACATACCGGGTATAGAGTTACATACTGCTGTGTTGCTGAATGAAGCAATTGGCACTATGGAAATACGACCAAAAAATAAATTCTATGATTATGAAGCAAAGTATACAGATGGATTTGCAGAACATATATTTCCTGCTAAAATTCCTGACAACATATATAGAATGACCTTGGAACACGCACTAAAAGTTCATCAATTTTTAGGATGCAAAACTGTTTCCCGCTCAGACTTCCGTTATAATCCCCAAAATAACACTTTAAAAATGCTTGAGATTAATACACATCCTGGCTTTACTGAATTATCGTTAGTACCAGAAATTGCAAAATTGACAAAAGGAATTGATTTTAATGAATTAATTAAAATTATTGTCAAAGACAGTTTACACCACAAGAATATTAGAGATCAAGCCGATGTTGAACAATGTTACTAGAAGTCAAAGGAGTTTTTTGCGCAAGTGTGCTTTCATGATTATAACTGCACTTTTCCTTACACTAGTACTTTATAGTTCACTTGATAAAATAACAAATCGATTCAATTACTACTTTACTTGGTGTAACGATCGCTTATCGAGCTTATTAATTAGCAATGGATTTTCAATCGACAAAGTAACCGTTACTGGAAACAAATTTACAAATGAACAGGACATTCTAAGTTTAGTAGATAGAACACAACCTATCATGTATGTATCACTCTCAAAACTAACAGATAATATACAATCTGTAAGCGAATGGATAAAACATGTAAGAATTTATAGGATTTTACCCAACACCTTACGCATTGATGTAAATGAACACAAACCTTTTGCTCTTTGGAAAGATGATAACAGAACTTCAGTAATTGACTCTGAAGGTAAAGTAATCGTAGATGATTACCAGATAGATAACCTCGTTATAATCAAAGGACAAAATTCGTTATCAAGCCTAAAATTCATTAAAGATATACTAGAGAGGAAAACTCAATTAAGTGATCATATTTCTTCTTGTGTTTATGTAGGCAATAGAAGATGGAATATCATACTCGATAACAGTGCCACAGTAAAATTGCCTGAAGATAATCCTTATAGCGCATGGGATTATTTAAGCCACTTGCAAAATACAACCGACTTTACTTTTAGCAATTGGAGCATAATTGATATGCGTGTTGCTGATAAGATCTTTGTGAAGAAGTGATCTGCTCGGTGCTCCTTTTCATTTCATGCAAGTAGCCCTTTCTCTGTCATACGAGTAGCTTAAAACTGGAATCCAGATTGCAAGTAATTGATTGGGTTGGGTGAGTATGGATTTTGCATTATAGAAGGAAGCATTAACCATTACTAAACAAAAAGGGGAGTGTTAAATAAACTGTGTCAAACCGAGAAGTAAAGTAATAAAT
>NZ_JAFEVF010000029.1:0-9260 GCF_048054115.1 Wolbachia endosymbiont of Nasonia vitripennis
CTTTGCAAGTTCTAGCAATCCCAACTTTGGTTTTAGTATTTTTTCTTGTGTTGTATTCATATCTGACACTCCTTTAAAACTTGTCTATATTTTTATCTTACTTTGTTTGCTTGTCAGATCAAGTCTAAACTATTACACTAATCCAAGTGTAGATTGAAACGGTTATTGTTAAAACAAACCCTTCACAAAAGAGCACCTCCTTTGGTGCTCTTTTTTTCTTTATACGTTCTCTATAGGAAAAGTTGACAGATTATGCTTTGTATATAATAATATAAATTATTAATTTAAGGAGTAAAATATGTTTAAAAAAATAAAAAACTTTTTTAAGTGGATTGCTGATCACATAGGAATTTCATGGATTGCAAGAAAAATTTCATCAGGCTGTAAGCGGCTGTTTGGTGGTAAAAAAAGTGAAACAAGTGTTGCGAAACAAAGCATATCACAGCAAGGACAATCTTCAGGTAAAACTACTATTGAAGAAAAAAACAAGAGTTAATAAATGCTTTTACTGCATCTCTTTCTAAGTTTAGAGAAGATTTATCTGATCTTACTCTGAGGAAGTGACTACTGAATCAGAGGAGTTTTATGATGCAGAAGTTACATAACCAAGTTCAACAACTCGAGCACTAGCAACAGAAAGACATTGTGTCTCTAATCCGAGTATAGTAGGAAACGGTTATTATTAACTAGCAAACCAAATCCTTCACAAAAGAGCACCAAAGTTGGTGCTCTTTTTTTCTTTATAAGTTTTCTCCATAGGAGAAAATTGACTAATTACAATTTGTATCTTCCTCGTATCAATTTTCAATAGATTCATCGATGTATAGCTATAGTTTTATCAGTGTAAGGCTAAATATGCTAAGCTTATAAAGATGACAAAGCTTCAAAAAAAGCCTAACATAGTGGAAAAAGCTTTATGAAAATCAAAGTTGGAGTAATAGGCTGCTTAGGAAGAATGGGTAAGAAAATACTCAATGAATTAATTACGAATACCAAAGTGGAAATAGCAGGTGCTGTTGCTCGCTTGGGCAGTGAGTATATAGGCTTAGATATTGGGCCTATTGTAGGCAATAATTGCAATTTAGGAATCAAAATTACAAGTTCTATTAGTGAGGTATTTGAATCGTCCGATGTTGTAATAGATTTTACAACTAAAGAATGTATGCTAGAATGCCTTAAGGCGGCCGTGAAATTTAAAAAACCGCTAGTTAGTGGCACAACTGGAATAGAAGGTCTAAATTTAAAAGAATATGCTGCTAAAGTTCCAATATTATGGTCAGCAAATATGAGTGTTGGAGTTAATGTGTTGCTGAAATTGGTAAAAGAAGCTGCCAAGCTTTTAGGTAATGAGTATGACGTTGAAATTTGGGAAATGCATCACAATTTAAAAAAGGATTCACCATCTGGAACAGCTATAGAGTTTGGTAAAGCAGTTGCTAACGCTGCAAAAGTGGATTTTGAGCTCAATCAATATTCACATAATAATTCAAATATAAGAGGGAAAGGAGGAATAGGCTTTGCAGTATCTCGTGGAGGTGGAGTAATAGGAGATCACAGTGTCATGTTTGTCAATTCCGATGAACGAGTAGAATTAAATCACAAGGCAATTGATCGTACAACGTTTGCTAGAGGGGCGGTTCAAGCAGCAATATGGTTGTGCGAGAATAAACAGGAAATACCAGGACTTTATTCAATGCAGGATTTAGTATGAGCGATAAATACGCTTTCGTTAAAAATTTAAATCTTTGGTATGGCTCTAAACAAGTTTTATTCGATATAAATTTGAATATTTGCAAAAAGAAAGTCACAACTTTTATCGGACCTTCTGGGTGCGGTAAATCGACATTTTTGCGTTGTTTCAATCGTATGAATGATTACGTACCTGGATGTAGAGCGACTGGTGAACTGGTAATCGATGGGCTGGGTAATATATATTCACGTGATATGGATGTTGTATTGCTCAGAGCAAAAGTTGGTATGGTATTTCAAAAACCCAATCCTTTTCCAAAGTCAATATATGATAATGTTGCTTATGGGCCTAAATTGCATGGCATGGTGAAAAATAAGCAAAAATTAGATGAAATAGTAGAAAGTAGTTTAACTAAGGTTGGTTTATGGGAAGAGTTGAAAGATAGATTGCAAGATAGTGCACTAAATTTATCTGGTGGCCAGCAACAAAGATTATGCATTGCTCGTGCAATTGCAGTAAAGCCAACTATTTTATTAATGGATGAACCATGCTCTGCTCTTGATCCAATGGCAACCAATGCAATCGAAAATCTTATACAAGAATTGAAATTGAGGTTCACCATAATTATGGTAACTCATTCGATGAAGCAAGCTAAAAAATTATCTGACAGCATAGTTTTCTTTTGCAATGGCAAGATTGTTGAATTCGGAAGTACTCAAGAAATCTTTGAAAATGCTCAGTCTCCTTTAACGAAGGAGTATATTCTGGATCATTAGCTTAATAGTTGATATTTTAATTTTTTCTATGTATAATTTTATCAAGTTTGTTGTGATAGGTGGTTAAAATGTTTAGTACAAGTGAAGCAACAAAAAAGTTGTTTAAAGCTATTGAATTTCAAAATGCTAGTGGTGAAAGAATAACACCTGAGGAAGCTTGGAATCATTTTCAACAAGCATTGAAAGAAGGAGCGAATGTTAACGCTTTTGAGGATGGGATGACACCTTTGATGTGCATTATTTCAGCTTTTGTTACTAGTAATAACGATGAACATCAATATTTAGAGCTTATGGCTAAGTTGCTTGTAGAACATAAAAAAATCGATTTAAATATTAAAAGCAAGCAAGCTGTTATTGAGAGAAAACCAAAGAAACATGATGGTTATCCAGTGTACGAATTTGAGGGGAGAGAAGTAGTAGATCAGGGTAGAGGGGGTTGTGTATACCTTAACAATTCACAACCTGTTAATGAAGGATTTATACCTCAAAATTATGCTCGTGCAGAGGAGGAAATTAAGACCGGCAAGAAGGAAAAAAATACAGCTCTACACATTGCTTGCAAGTTGGGAAATGTAGACATGATAAAAATATTACTTACACATCCAAATATCAAACCTAATATTCAAAACTATGAAAACAAAAGTCCAAGAGATTGTATTGCAGGACATGTCAAGAAAGCAATAGAACCAGAATTCCTAAAGATAGAAGCAGTCGCTCAAAAAAGGAAACAAACTAATTATGCTTGTGCTTTTTTGTTATCTGGAGTACTTGCTGCTGGTATATGTTTCGCAGTTGATAACCCAACTCCGCTTGTTGCAACTTCGTTGCTTTTTCTTGCAATAGGATGCGGTTATCTGTATAGAGCAAATACAGTTATTAATGATGTAAGCTTCTCTCAAGTTATTGTGAACGAACGTGCTAGTGATGTATCTGTTCAGGTAAGGTATCATTCCAGCACTTGATGCTGGAATCAAGTTTTTCATTTAATCTCATTGAATTTAGCATAAGCTCAGTTTACTTGTAAATTTTTCTGGATCCCAGTGTCAGCTACTAGGATGACAGGAGTATGAAATGGGGCTACTTGACCATTTAGTTGTCTTTTCTCGTCTACCTTATTTTATCACTCTGCTGAACAGATACCTTTACTTTTTATGATTTCATTGGCAAGAATACGGCTTTCAAAATCGACACTTATTATGTCGGATAGTGAGTTAATATCAGAGTACTTGTCAAAGTTTTCTATTGTTGATTTTACTACCTCTACTACTTCTAAAAAGCCGATTCGTGACTTCAAAAATTCGTTAACAGCTATCTCATTTGCAGCGTTCAAAACAATACTATTTGTATGTGGAGAAGAAGAATTTAACACTTCCATGCTTAGCTTTAGTGAAGAAAAACATTTGTGGTCTGGTTCTTGAAAGGTCAATTTTTTTTGTTTTGTTAAGTCTAACTTGTAGTTCAAAGTTGATCTTTCTGGCCAAGATAAAGCATATGCAATGGGAATTTCCATATCAGTTTCTGCAAGCACAGCAAAGCTGAATCCATCGTGATAAACGACAATTCCATGTACTATCGATTCAGGGTGCACTACTGCTTCAATTCTATTTGGACTAATATTAAACAAATGATGTGCTTCTATTATTTCTAGTGCTTTATTCATCATTGTTGCACTATCAACTGAGATTTTCTTTCCCATTTTCCAAGTAGGGTGACTTAGTGCCTGATTTACTGTGATATTTCTTAATTGTTCAAGGCTATAATTTAAAAATGGTCCACCAGAGGCAGTGAGTATAATCTTTTCTACACATTTATCATCATTTTGCAAAACTTGAAAAATTGCGTTGTGTTCAGAGTCGATGGGAATTATTTGTACGCTCCTTTCTTTAGCTTTTTTAAGTAGTAACTTACCACCGCAAACAATACTCTCTTTGTTTGCTAGAGCAATAACTTTAGTACCGCTTTCTATAACCTTTATAACTGGCTCAAGGCCTGCGATGCCAACTATTGCAATAACTGAGAGATCAACGGGTAGAGAAGCAACATTTGCTAGACCTGGAGCACCAACTTCTACTTTGACGTTTGTACCAAGTAGATCTTCTTTTAAATCTTTGTAGAACCTTTCATCAGAAATGGCAGCATATTTTGCATTAAGTAGATTTGCCTGTTGTGCTAGCAGAGCAAAGTTAGAATTGGCACTTAGTGCTTCCACCTGATATTCTTCCTTTCTCTTTAAGAGCAAATCTACAGTCTTTTTTCCAATGCTTCCTGTTGATCCTAAAACTGAAACTTTTTTCACTAATTACAATAAAATCTTCTTAGTTATTTAGTAACCAAGCTCATGATCATCACCAACAGATGGTGAAGGACCAGGTGAAAAAGATTGGCCATGATGATCACCTGCATCATGCATATCATGCAAACCATCGGCACTTTGAGCTATTTCATTGTTAGAGTGGGGATAATCATCCGGATGATGCCCCTCATCACCGTAGTCCATACCCATTCCTTCTGATGGCATATCTTCTCCACCACCACCTGAAAAATATTCAGCAAGACTTTCAAGAAATTTTATGCCAAACATATTACCTGATTTCCCAAATAACGTTACTAGACTGCTACCACTTACCAAACCTTCGAATACATTATTATAAGCAGCAATTGCTCCTTCATGAAAGTTGAACATCCACTTCATTCCATCCACAATTGTTGCAACAGAGTCACTATGACCAAGACCGAAACCACTTTTCTCACTAGCGGCTTCCTGGTGTTGCTGCTGTGCCTGCCATTCTGCAATATTTGGACCTTGTGCTTCACTCATAAACTTTTATTCTAAGCCTTAAGCTATTATTTTACCAAAAACACTGTAAAATATCAATTGTTTAAGAGAGGTTATCATAAAAATAGCTAACACTAAGCTATTTTTATGATTCTGATTACTCTATACCAAAACATCGATAATGTGCTGTAGTAACAAAGTGATGACTTGAGGTTTAAAACAGCTTCTATTTCTTCTTAGAAGACTGCTCCTCTCTCTTTCCTTTTTATTTTATTATCTTAATGTTAACTTACTCAAAAATTATTGACAAGTAATAATAATTTAATTATTATTACTATATTAATAACAAAAAAGAGAAATGCTTACTAATGATTTATCTAATAATAAAATACCTGCACCGCCACCTCCCCCACCTCTGGATTGGAAAAACACTTGTAAGCATAACGATAAAGATGGAAAATCTCCTAGTGTTACTGCAGAAAAAAGCAGCAGTGGCAGTAAGCTAAAAAGAGATTTACCTGAGGTTTCTAATCCAAATTGTCTTAAAGAGTTGGAAAATAATTCAAAATTCAAGGAAGCAAATAATGCGAATGGCGAAACTGCAGATAAAGGAAGCAATATTAGACAGAGTGAGCCAAATAGAATATCAACTACCAAGCCTGTATCACCTAGAGTTTTGAGTCCTCAACAAGATAATTGTAATAGTAACAAACCTTCAGGAACTAACAATAGTACTCAATCAGAAAAAGGGCTATCTGAGAATCCTATTCAACTTGCAACAGAACAAAAAATCGATACTCCCATTGTGATTAATACTTTAGTTGGAATAAGTAAGACAGCTGCCTTAAAATATTCAATTGCTACTTTGTTGCTATGTATATCTAGTGTTACAGCTGGTATATATACATATCTTTCGATTTCAGTAACACTAAGTGATCCAGTACTTTTCACAGTTATTGCTTTTGTTTCTGCATCGGTTATGTTGAGCTTAGCTGCATATCTTATCAATTCACACCTTTCTGCAATAAACAGCGAGAAAGGAGTTGATCCTGGTAGAAAACAATCACAAGATTTACAGAAAGCAAAAGGACTTGAACACAGCAATACTCATACATCATCACCTCCAGTAGCGCTTAGAACATCCAGTGTACCGACACCACCTACTCTAAAGAATAATACTACTAATAAATCCATACCCTCAGGAGGTGGCAAGCAACAAGAAAGTGGAGATTTGATGGCTGATTTGGACAAAAAGCTCAAAAGCCGAAGGAAAGCAACTGATGAAGAGGACGACGTACAACAGCGAAAATATAGTGATTTACAGAAAGCAAAAGAACTTGAACATAGCAATACTCCTACACCATCATTTCCAGTAATGTCTGGAATACCCAGTGCACCGCCACCACCACCTCCTCCATTGCCACAAAATGCTGCACCACTACCACCTCCTCCTACAGCTTCCAAGTGTACGGAGAAACCTAAGAATGGTGCACCGAAAAAGGCTAATGAATCTGAGCATGATCGTTCTGCTCTGATTGCGCAGATAAGAGGAGGAGGTGTTAAGTTGAAACGTGTTAACAATGAGGTTAAAAATGCTAAGACACCAGGTAATAACAAAGATGGGAAATCACAAGATTTTTCAGATGAATTGAAGGAAAAGCTTAAAAGCCGAAGGAAAGGAATTGTTGGAAAGGACAACGTACAACAGCCAAGTAACCTGGACGGGGCATTCAGTAAAATGTCAGCTATGATCTCACCACCACGGAGTCGTAGTAGTAGTGTATCGAGTAGCAGTAGTGAAGAGTCTGAACAAGATTGGAGCGATAATGAAAGTACATATTCAACACCTCTAAACCCTCAACTAGACAATAAAAAAAGAAGGGATAGTTCTGACAGTGGTTGTGGATCTGATGATAATGTAAAACCTAAATCCACAACTCCACCACGTTCTACACTAAAGGCAGAGAAGCCACCGATATCGCCTAGCCTGTTAATTCAAAAACGAAATATGAAGCTTCTCCTGCAGCACAAGCAAATAATGTTGACTCAGTGAATAGTGAGGTGCAAAAACCATTTTCTTTGGTTAATCAAAACATGAATATTTATGGTGGAAAAGCAAAACCATTTCAAGTTCAAAGTGTCATAGATCGAGGTAAGAGCAGTAGTGCACCCTTCTTAAAATAAGTTTACCTACAGGTCTGATTGTATTAAGATTACTTAGTACAATCAGATTTATCAAATGCGTTTATCTCAATATTACCTGCCAACTTTAAAAGAAACCCCTGCTGGTGCTGAAATTATTTCTCATCAATATTTATTACGTGCAGGCTTAATCAAGCAGACAGCATCTGGAATTTATTCTTGGCTGCCGCTTGGCCTTTTGGTACTTAAAAATATTGAAAATATTATCAGAGATGAAATTGGTGCAATTGAAGTGTTGATGCCTTGTGTGCAGCCAGCAAGTCTTTGGCGAGAGTCAGGACGTTACGATGATTACGGCAAAGAAATGCTACGTATTAAAGATAGGCATGAAAGCGATATGCTTTTTGGTCCAACACATGAGGAAGTGGTAACTGATTTGATTAGAAATACGGTAAAAAGTTACAAAGATTTGCCACTTTGTTTATATCAAATTCAGTGGAAGTTTCGTGACGAAGTAAGACCTCGTTATGGCGTTATGAGAGGCAGGGAATTTCTGATGAAGGATGCATACAGTTTTGATGTAGATTACGAAGGTGCACTGAATTCATATAATTTGATGTATAAAACTTACATAAAAATCTTCAAACGAATGGGGCTTACTCCAATTGGAGTGAGGGCAGATACAGGACCAATTGGAGGAAATTTAAGTCATGAATTTCATATATTGGCAAACACCGGTGAGAGCACTCTATATTATGACAATAAACTTTTTGAATTACTAGAAAGCGAAGATATTGAAAGCCTGAAGAGCATATATGCAGTTGCAGACGATATGCATGATCCTAAAATTTGTCCTATACCGCAAGAACAGTTAAATGTTAGTAAAGGTATTGAAATAGGGCATATTTTTTATTTTGGCGACAAATATTCAAAGCCTATGAAGGCAAGTGTTACTTCTCAAGATGGAAAAAATGTTAACATGCATATGGGTTCGTATGGTATTGGAGTTTCAAGGCTTGTTGGCGCAATAATAGAAGCTTTCCATGATGATAAAGGAATTATCTGGCCAGAGGCAGTAGCTCCTTTTAAAGTTGGTTTGATCAATTTACAAACAAAAGTAACGGAGGCTGCAGATAAAATATACAAAGCTTTGAAAAGCGATGAAGTGCTTTATGATGATACGGACGAAAGTGTAGGAGTGAAATTTGCCAGAATGGATCTGATAGGCTTGCCGTGGCAAATAATTATTGGAAAGAAAGCAGTAACTTCAAATATAGTTGAAGTAAAAAATAGGGCAACTGGAGAGGTAGAGGAAATACAAGTTGAAGAAGCAATAAATCGTTTTAGTGCAAAATGATATACGGTATTGGCACTGACATAGTATATATACCCAGAATATTGAGAATATCACAAAAATACGGGGAAAAATTTCTCAATAAAGTCTATACTAAGAAGGAGATAGAGATAAGCAAAAAATATAATAGCCAAGAAGTAAGAGCAAAATATTTTGCTAAACGCTTTGCTGCAAAGGAAGCTTTTGTTAAAGCGCTAGGCACTGGATTCAGCCAAGGAATTATAATGAAAGATATAGAAATATACAGTACTATCAGGGGAAAACCACATCTTGCTATCACAAAGGATTTCATCTCGAAAGACTACAAGATACACCTTTCTCTAAGTGATGATCAAGATTATGCTACTGCGTTTGTTGTAATTTGCGTTGAGTAGATATTGTTTAGTTGTAATAGTTTAGACTTGATCTGACAAGCAAACAAAGTAAGATAAAAATATAGACAAGTTTTAAAGGAGTGTCAGATATGAATACAACACAAGAAAAAATACTAAAACCAAAGTTGGGATTGCTAGAACTTGCAAA
>NZ_JAFEVF010000030.1:0-9144 GCF_048054115.1 Wolbachia endosymbiont of Nasonia vitripennis
CAAACCTTTTTTGATAGTATGCATATTGCTTATCAGAAAAATATTGATAGCATTAAACAGGATGCTGATTTTGGTTTTGACTTTGTTAATTCTTCTGTCAGTTAATTCATGCCTGTCAGATCAAGTCTAAACTATTACACCCACTAAATTGGATAAATTGATTGCAAAAAAATAACATTTACAGTAAGTTGGCCTTTCATAAGTAGCTATTTAACCCTCCTGCTATTTCTCCTTACCTTGAGTTATAATCATGCCACTGTTATTTGATTCACTATAACTTCAGCATTGCTATTCTCAAGTAACTTTGAAGGCTTATTACAATAGTATATGATTTCAGCAGCAATTAGACAAAAAACTCCAACTGCTATTCCTACCGCTAACATTCCTGAGTAAACTGCAATAGCTATCCCTGAAATAATTCCAGCTACTACAAGTGCAGAAGTAGCTACAATATACATTTTTTTATTTTGAGAAATCACATTATTTTCTTTCGGTTTACTTTCTTCTGGATAATGATTGTTCATCTTTGCAAGATATTTTTTCAACTCCATCCACAACTCATATTTAGTAGATTTTTCTTGTTTTTTTATTTTCTTTTCTAGCTCTTTTACTACTTTGCTATCTGCAAATGCTTTTATATATGTTCCTCGAATAACAGGACAAAAAGTTTGAGAGAATCGTCTGTGACATATATACCCAATAGTCTGAAAACGTTCATTTTTTATCGAGTATGTTAGTATATTAATTAAACTCTTTAAAAGAACTTGCTGTTCTTCCAGGTTGTTTTTTATATTCCTTTCAACCAAGTCTAACATTTTTTTTATAAGTTGCTTGTTATCAATTAATGAAGCTATAGCTAAAATTGCTTCGATCTGTCCTACTTTTCCACTAATGATCTGATTAAGACTTCTTTCATTAAGCTTGGCAATATCATTGCTTACAATTATAAGGGCATTTTTATATATTTCCCGAGTAATTGGGAGTAATGAATCATGGTACTTGCATCCATTTTCAGTGAGTTTTTGTGTAAAACGTTCGGATAGATTTATAATAGTTGAAACATCTTGTTTATCTATAGCCTCCCTTAAAAAAAGAACCAACGTTTCCTTTAAGTTAGTTTGTTTATCTATATCCATTGAAATTTTAGAATCACTTGCTACATCTAATATTTCTCTCCACTCTAAAGTCATAATTTTTTCTATTAAAATAATATGGTTTAATTATTTGCTATTTTTATGAAAAAATCAAGACTTATATATTTTTTTATATTATATATAAGATTATTAATATTCATTTTAGCTTCAGAAACGTACTAAAAATTAGTGTGACAAAAATCTTGAATGTTTACTTTTTTAACAAGTAAAAAACGTCATATATTTTTGAGAATAAGCCGCGTAAAACAGGGTTGTAAAAATAAAAACGTAAAGTTATTGCAACAAAGCTAAGCAAACTAGTTCATATGTAAATTTAGCGAAAGTGAGCTAATACAGCTGATTTTAGCGCACAGTGAAATTGCCATATAAAAAAGTTCGTACTGGTTATTTGGTAGACCATACGATCCCAAGAAAAACACTTCTCACGGTTATTGGTTCTGACTACTGGAAATAGTTAGATTATTTAAGTTTTTAGCAATATAGAATACTAAGTTAATACTAATCCCTACTCAAAATACCAAAGAAGCATAAGGGTGAACTCACGGTAAAATAGGATAAAATCTTTTTTGTCGATAAACCACATAACCCTTACAAGGCTAACTTTAGCTTGAAAAAACATAAATCAGATTTCTATAGATTCCAATTTCTTTTACAAATACTCTTTCATTATTGAACTTAATAATACAAGCAAATTTTTATACCAACCAATGTTACTCAAAAAGAACTGGATAAAATGTTAAACCAACTAAGCCTGCAATTATAAGCTATTCTTTCTTACCCTATTGGGCTAAAGAATTAGTATTGGCTGTTTAACTCATAATCCACACTATTATCCTTCGTAACCATATAACTTTATAGTTCAGCAGAGTACACCTATTCCTTAACTTGACGCTTATGTTTTGTTAAACACTTTCTACAATCAATATTTACCAAGTCGAGTACTTATACCAGAGACATTTGCATCACTTAACATGGTTGAAACCCCTTGACTCTCAAAGCTTTTCATTCCAGATAATTTCGCATCGTTTACAGTTTTATTTGCATCGCTTGCATTCAATATTAGATTCTTATTCTGCTTTATTCCTTCGCATTTTCTTTCCTCAGCTTCTTGCCTTCCTTCCCTCTTATCATTTTTTGGTTGTTCTAATTCTTTTAATGATTCCCTATTATCAGAATCACCAATACTAAGTATAGGCATTCCTCCCCCTCCCCCTGGTTGTTGCTGTTGCCATATCCCATGCGTTGGATATTGGAGCTCTAAAAAGTTTAATAGTAGTTCACGGATTCCATTTAGATTTTGACATAGTATAACAACACTTCTATTGAGTAAATGCTCCCCCTGAGGAAATTGGTGAATATTATTATTATTAATGTTTCGAAATTCTCTTGAGATTTCTCTTCTCCGCCCTTGAAAGTATTGTCCATTTCTAAGATTGCCCGGAGCAGCTATATTACCCAGGCCTAGAACATTTAACGTAAGAAGATTAAGCATTTCATTTAACACACCTCGACCTTGCTCTCCAAGATTGTTATTTTGTTGTAAAACTTGATTAATATCTCTGGCGTTTTCTAATGCCCAGATACCACAATTATAACCATCTCCTTGCTGTACTAATGCATTGCCTTGCTGGTCATCAAGAACATTATGGACTGTAACAGGAACATCATTTACTATAAGAGTATTCAGCTGATCTGGAACGTTACCACCAAGTGAATCAGCATAATACCCATAATAATTCCCATTTTGATAGGCAATAACTAATGTAACCCAATGACTATGACCTGTGTTAACGATCAAATTTGATATTAATATTTCATCATTTTGCACTTCTCTATCGTTAATATAATCTTGCAACCGTTGCAAATGATGATTTACCCACCCTATAGGTAGTGCGGCAAAGAGTATATTATCATGTGGATAAGGCTGTAAGTTATATAGTGTTGTCCTTGCAGCAGAACGTATATCCCTTTCTTGAATCCAATAATGATAATAATGATTATCTGTTGCAAAGTCTAGTGTGAGTATATCATGCACATTGCCTATCGGATCAAGACCCATTATATCATCTTGAATATGTACATTTACTTGGGGTAAAATATCATTAAGTGCTACTGACCTAATTCTTCCTAGTCTTCCACCAGGTCCTGAAGCATGACTGCGGTCAAACTTATGTATATATAGTTCTTGTGGAACAGATATAAGATCTTCTACTCTTTGTGCACCTGCATTAAATACAGCATAAGATAAGACCACCTCATTTCCAGGAGTGATGGGCAAATATCCTCTTTGCTTGTCCATAAGTCTTGTTATTTGCTGTTCTGCATTACGTCGCTCTTGTGCTAATGCTTGTCCAGTATTAGCAAACCCTAATATATATCCAATCGGATGAGTATCTTCTGGATGATTTATTGTAGATCTTAATAATAGAAGACCTAATCTCTGTTCTGCAACTCTTGTACTTACTTCTCCTGCCATTCTTATATCAGGACTATACGTTTGACCTACCCTGTATTCAGTAACCACTTTATCAGGATTGTCACAAACATAAAATACACCGTGCAGTATAGAACGAAATTTGTCATTGTTACTTACATCTATTATTGCATTACCATTCATATTATCTGGCATTAACACTCTAGAAATAGCTCTCAATAATTCTCTATGCTGAGCTACACTTTGCCACCCATCATTCATAACTTGATTCAAAGTATTATGTACATTTTCAGCATTAGGCACTTCTATAAGATTACCATCAAAATAAGCATATCTATTCCTACGTAGGTAATCATCAGGCGAATTAAATCTATCTAATAGAACATTTAGTCCATATTGATTATTAAGTATGCATGTAACTCTATTCACAGCACCATTATAACCTGGTGGTAGAGTGATGGCTTTTACTGATCGTATATCATGGGGATTTCTAATATCAAGTATAACTATAGGAAAACCTTGAACATGGAAGACCATAGTTAAAGCATGTCTTCTTAAATCCTCATTATCATATCTAAATATGTACTTTTTTAGACGTATTTGATCTTCTCCCTCTCTTAGCTCTAAATATTCTCTTGTAAAAGCACTATTCCCAAAAGCAAAACCAGTTATATAAGCAAGTATTCTGTTACGATTTTCTGCATTTCTTGGTATTTCAGCAAGAAGATATTGAAGTAAGAAATTTTTAATATTTTCTTCAATTTCTTCATCTTCTACATATTCAAATAATCTTTGTACTAAAGGAAATCTATTCTGTTGAAGCTCTGCTATGCCAACCCTAAAAGGGTCTGTGCGTAAATTAAAATTTAATCCAACACAAACAGCATGTCTTGATTCAGTATGAATAGATATAAATGAAGAAGCATGTAATCTTTTAGCGTCACCTCTAGCGCGGTTTAATGCAATATCAGACGGTGTTCTCCATCTAGTAACATTAATACCGATAGGAATGTTTTCTCTCTCTGCTTGACGACGTACAAGAAAAGCAACATATGAATTTCCAGGGGACAAGTCAAGGTCAATATCTATCGTGTAGAGGTGACTAAAATTTGCTAACAAACCTAATAAAACCGCGTGACTCTCAAATTTTTGATTACGATTTTGAATATCATTTTCTAGTGTGCCTGAGTAATGACGATAGATTCGAGTTATGTATGGCAAAATTTCTTCATTTATTTGACGTTCTGTATTTTCTTCATTGTTACTTGCTAGCATCCCTATAAAACCGTCGATTCTTTGTTGACCAGGCCCGACTTGTGCAAAATTGACCAACTCATCAAGCTGTCCATGCTGATTTTGATTGAGGTCCATCCCTTCTATTTCCTTAATTGTTAATTCGTGATTTTCTAAGAGCACTCTAATAAGATTGATTTCAGATGCTGAATATTTGGCAAATCTATCTCCACCTCGAGGATCTTTTTCGCGAATCTCTTCAAATACTACTGCTCCTTTCTCTCCCTGGCTCTTGCCTTTCCCATGCGTACACACTTTGTATTGCTCAAAACTTAGGCCTTCTTCCCTTAAATCCCAATTTTCCCGTCCAATCTCTTGCACTAGAGAATTTTTCTCCCTTTCACTAAATCTTAACCCATCACTATTGGGGACATCAGAGATGCTGTAACACCTGACAACTCGCTTTTTACCAAGGGATTTATTAGTTAAGACTGCAACCTTCAGGTTTCCTGTATTTCTATTCCTACCATCTGTATCAATACCATGATTATCAAAACGAATATAGACTCTCTCATCTGGAGCTAAAACACCTGCGTCATGTGCAGTAGCAAACATACTGAAAAAGAATACAGGAAGGAAACGACCCGTACCCACATGATACAAGAAAGATGGACACTGATCTAAAAAGGATTCAAACTCTCGTCTAAAACCTTCAAAATTTCTATTGACCAAACTTCTGATAAACCCATCACCATTATTCATATAATATACCTTTCTACTTGCTACGGCGAGAAAAATCACTTACACCAGGGATTCCAAGAATGGATTTCGGAGCATCACCAGAACCATCATGTCTAATAGAAAGACTAGAATCTTCAGCTTCCACTATGGATATGGACCGTCTTCGATAATCACCGGAACCATCATCTCTAGGAGGTAAAGTTGCTTCTTCTAACTCAGAAAACAACTCTTTTGCGAAAGTACCATAGTCTATATCTTCTTCCATTCCTTCTCTACCACATAATCTAAGGTTTTCTATCATGATTTCTTTAAAAAGTTCAAATTTTTCAGGAAAGGAACCTCGAGCAAATGATATTATATCTAATATTTCTTTTTTCTCTATTTTCTTTTCCTCATCAGGCTTACAAACATCTCCTCGTTTCCAATTAATGATTAATCCCCCAAGTACACTCTTTATAGGAACTGTATAATTAGAAGTATTAACAGAAGTCTTTCTGTATTCAGTAAAGCGGTCACACTTCCAAATCTCCATGATAAGAGATCTAGCTTGAACGCTTGACTCAGGATTTTTCAACATCACATTTGAAAGTGAATAAAGAAGAAGTTCATACTTATCCTGTGAAAATATTTTCTCTGAATGGCTTCCACATGCTGAAACTTCTTTATAACACCAGCACTGCACCAAATCATGAACTGTATCAAAAAAACACGAACGTATTAATCTACTAAAAAAGCAATATACTCCATCATCTCTCCGTAATAATTCTTGTAAAAGAGTATCTTTATCATCTACATTCCTTATACAGAAATCTAAAATAGGAGCGTCTTTCTCGACAGATTGAACACGAGATAGAGCAATAATTGCTTCCGTAAGCTTCTTCTCCTTAGCTTTTTCCTCTAACTGATTAGAAAAATATTCCACTCCTTCACTCCACTTAAGTTTTATAGCACTGTCAAAACCCTCTTCTGCATTACCAGGTTGCTTTAATTCTCCAGACTCTTTATCTATCCAGAAATTAAATACATGGCCCTTCCTTCCAATGCCACTCAAAAGTGAATTTCTTATGTATTTGTCAGTTATAGGATTGCCACTACCATCAAGTTCATCAGAAGAAAAATTACTTTTGTAAGATTCAAATCTTTTTTGAAAGAGTGGATGAATTTTATCTACCACACAGTAACTAGAAGCCATCTCATACCTGCGAAGTGGATTATCTATTTCACCTATTTTTTCTTCAGTCAATCTTTGAGCTAGAACGTTATTATTCAGTCTTGTACCTGACCAGCAACTTTCATCTTGGAATATATTGTACAAAAACTGCAGTTTATCATCCTTAAAAGATTTAATATTCTCTATATAGGTTTCCAACCACCTTTTAATAGCTAACTTCCTCCCAGCAGCAATTTCAGGATCTGTATATTTTATAACATCTTGCAGCTTTTTAAGTACTGCAGCTTGACGCTTTGTTTCTATTGGCATTTTACCCTCTATATAAAAATATCTAAGGCATTATGCAAAAGTTAGAATCAAATAGCAACACTAAAATTATCAAGAATAAGAAAAACTTTATGAAGAACATTTCTGCGTTTAACTGATACGTAGAATTAGTGAGAAAATCAAATAGATCAGTAGAAGTAACAGCAAAAGATCATATATATGCTTTAATATATAAAGAATTACAATAAGTTGAAAAGAGCTTTAAGGGAGTTACAGTACTTAGGCTTTTTCCTTAAGTTTTGAAATTTCAGCTTTAGGAAGACCGGTAGATTCAGTTATTAAGTCAACAGGTACACCAGCTTTAAGTAGTTTTTTTGCAACTTCAATTTCCCTTTCTTTTCTGCCTTTTTCATGGCCGATTTGGATGCCTTCTTGTCTACCTTTGTGAGTAGCATCATCGAGTTTTTGTTCCAAGATAGCAGCTTCTTTTTGTAAATCCATTACCCTTTCTTCATAAGCCACTAGATCCTTCTCATTCCAATGAAACTTATCTAATTCGTCATATGCTAGCTTTATTACTGGTGATTTTTCTGCTATTTTTTTCAAATCTTCATCAGTTGTTTCTTCTGCGTATTTGAAAAAAAATAGCCAACGATCTACTACATTTTCTAGCTGCTCTTCTCTACTCTTAGGAAACTTTGGCAGCTCAATAAAGACAAATTGAAAATCTTTTAAGTCATGCTCGTTAGTTTTTTCATCTCTTATGGTATGGCTAGATATATAATCAGGCTTATCAGGAAATAAATTACAATTGGAAATAGCAATAAAGAAGACCTTCTTTAAATCAATGTACTTACCACCTTTATCAGCCTGCCTAGAGTAAGCCTTAGCAGCATAAAGTTGAGCACGTTTTTCAAAGCCTTTATCACGAGCAAGCTGCATTTCCGCAATATACCTATTTCCGAGAGAATCCTTACAGAGGACATCAACGATGCTTTGTTTATCAGAAGCAATTTCAGGATTCATAATAGTGCTAAGGAACTCAACATCTTGAATAGTATTGACTCCAGTAAATCCTAAGATGTCATTCAAAAAGTGAATAAGGATATTCTTATTTTTTTCAGTACCAAAAATTTTCTTAAATGTTAAATCAAGCTTAGGATCTAAAAATTTTGAGAGAGCCATGAGAAAGTAAGATAGAAAGCATTAATAATTATACACAATTGTGAAGAAATATTCAACTAAAATGCAAACATTTTGTATATCTTTATTTGGTAGTATTAACCTGTATAATATTTATGGCAAACATCTCGATAAGGTACCAGATAGCACAAAAAGTAAGGAGCTGGAGGTTAAAGCGAGGATATACTCAAAAAGATTTAACGGGAAAAATCGATGTAACATATCAGGTGATACTACAATATGAAAAAGGAACACGTAAAATTTCGATTGAGAAGTTATACGCTATAGCAGAGATATTATCAATTAATATTAAGGATCTTATTCCTGTATCAAATGAAAAAATCTGTCTTGAAGATGAGGGGGAAGAAATATTAAATTTAGTAAGAGAATATAAAAAGATTAATGATCAAGAGTTACGTAAGATGTTTTGTTTGCTAACCAAATTTGTTCAAGTCAGTGAAAGAAGTAGTAGGAAAGCAGAGAAAGTAAAAATTGCAAAAGGTTTGGTTAAAGAAGGAATTTCTGTTGATATTGTTTCACAAACAGTTGGTCTGTCTGCTGATGAATGTGTTGAAGAAAAAACGGGTTCTATATACTACAAAATAGGAAAAAAGATAAAAGAATGGAGGGTATTACGGGAGTATACTCAAAAGGATTTGGCTGAGAAAATGGATACAACACGTGACGAAATAAGCAACTATGAGCAAGGACGTGTGGCCATTCCACTGGAAAAATTATATGCAATAGCAGAAACATTATCAATTAGCATTACAGATCTGCTCATAGAGGAAGATGAGATAGTAGAAAATGAGCTACCTGATTTAGTGTAATAGTTTAGACTTGATCTGACAAGCAAACAAAGTAAGATAAAAATATAGACAAGTTTTAAAGGAGTGTCAGATATGAATACAACACAAGAAAAAATACTAAAACCAAAGTTGGGATTGCTAGAACTTGCAAAG
>NZ_JAFEVF010000031.1:0-8859 GCF_048054115.1 Wolbachia endosymbiont of Nasonia vitripennis
ACAATAAGAGTATTTATCCTTTAGAATTAATTAAGAGAAAATTTTTTCTTGACTTGTTGTATAATTTGATAAAAGTGATCAAAATCTAAGCTTGCACTACCAATTAAAACTCCCAATAGATTTGGAATACTGAGCAAGTTTCCTATATTTTCTGAGCTGACTGAGCCACCATATATAATGTGTTTTTTACCAGTACACAATTTTATTATCTCTATCACCTCAGCAATTGCGTCATTATTTGGCACATTTCCTGTTCCTATTGCCCATATCGGTTCGTATGCTATGGTATATTCACCTTGTGTTGGCAAACGGTTTTTGCATTGATATTCTATTACTTCTTTTGTTTTTTTATTTTTATAATCTTCTGAGTTTTCACCTACACAGATGATTGGGTGTAATCCTGATTCTATTGCTGTTTTCGATTTAAGTTTTATTTCACTATCTTTTTCATGAGCCCTTTCAGAATGTCCAAGTATTACGTAACTACATCCTAGTTCCTTCAACATTCCTGCACTAATTTCACCTGTGTAAGAACCGAACTCTTTATGATGGCAATTCTGTCCTCCTATTTTAATATTATTGTTCAACTCTATACTGCTTGGAAATGATGTAAAAGGAGGGCAAATTACTAATTTAGAGGTAATTTCGTTGCTCTTGTTGTTAAGTTTGCCTATAAAGTCAACAAATGAAGAACGTGTTCCATTCATTTTCCAATTTGCTACTATTAAAAAGGACATCAACTTTACTTGTATGGATAAGAGTGCCGGCTGTCGGACTTGAACTGACAACCTACTGATTACAAGTCAGTTGCTCTACCAATTGAGCTAAGCCGGCATTAAATACACTGACAATATACAATTATTGATGAATTTTCGTCAACTAATTTTTAAAATACTGCATACTAAGATCATATGAAAAAATTTTCACTGAAGCCAAAAAAGAGTCTAGGGCAAAATTTTATTTTATCGAATGAGATAATAAAAAGAATAGTTGCCTTAGCTGGTAGCCTGAAAGATTTTAATGTTATTGAAATTGGTCCTGGGTATGGTGCGTTAACAAGAGAAATATTGGCGTATAATCCAAAGTTTCTACTTTCTATAGAAAAAGATAGTAGTTTAGTGAAACATCACGAACAATTGCTAAATGAGCATCAGGGAAAATATAGAATTATAGAAGCAGATGCACTTAATGTTGTAGAAAAAGAGCTGGTAGAATGTCCAGTCAAAGTCATTGCTAACTTGCCTTACAATATCTCAGTAGCGTTATTTTTAAAGTGGTTAAATAATATAAAATTTTTTACGAATTTGACGTTAATGTTCCAAAAGGAGGTAGCAGAGCGTATTACAGCAGAACCTAATTCTAAAGATTATGGTTCCCTATCAGTGCTAAGCCAGTTACTATGCGACATAAAGAAGGAATTTGATATTGAACCTAAGGAATTTTTTCCAAGACCAAAAGTATATTCTTCAGTAATTACAGTAAAACCTTTACCCACTCCAAGATTTGCAGTAAATTTAGAAACCTTAACAAAGCTAACACGTGCTGTGTTCGCTCAAAGAAGAAAGATGCTGAGAAATAGCTTGCAAAGTATAACTAGTGATGTCTCAACTATTCTTGAGAATGCTAAACTGAGTGGAGACGAACGTCCAGAAAGCTTAACTATTGAGCAGTTCTGTTTGCTAGCAAATAATGTAATTTTGCGATAAATATATTAGGAGCTACATCCCTCTTCTATCCTATTTTGATCTAAAAATAGCTGGAGCCAGGCTAATTTTGCAAAAGCTCTATTGCAATTTCATTAATTGGCGTATAAGCTTTAAATAAAGCATATGAAAAAAATGGAAGCTTGTTATTCGTTTGACGATGTACTTCTCTTACCGGCCTATTCTGATGTATTGCCTCGTGATGCAGACACAAGAACTTATCTAACAAATAATATAGAACTAAATATCCCTCTCATATCCTCTGCAATGGACACTGTCACTGAATCAGGCTTTGCAATAGCTATTGCCCAACATGGTGGAATAGGTTGCATACATAAGAATTTATCAATAGATGAACAAGTGTTAGAAGTAAGAAGGGTGAAAAAATATGAAAGCTGGATCGTGTATAACCCAATTACAATTTCCCCAGATAAAACAGTTGCAGAAGCAGTTTCATTAATGAGAGAGTATAATTATTCCGGCATTCCTGTAGTTGATCAACGCAAGTTAGTGGGAATTTTAACTAATCGAGATGTGAGGTTTATTGAAGACCAGAACATGAATATAAAAGTTTCCGAGGTAATGACAAAAGATAAGTTAGTAACAGTTCGAGAGCAGGCAGTAAACAGCGCCTCAGCAATGAAATTGTTGCATGCAAATAGAATAGAGAAGCTTTTGGTTGTTGATGAAAATTCTTGTTGCATAGGTCTAATCACAGTTAAAGACATCGAAAAATACAATAGATATCCAAATTCATGTAAAGACAGTAAAGGTCGACTCAGAGTTGCCGCTGCAATTGGTACTGGTAAAAAAGATGGTATAGAAAGATGTGAAGCTTTGATCGGAGAGGAAGTCGATGTGGTTATTGTAGATACCGCTCACGGTCATTCCGAGAACGTTATCAGCACCATTAAGGAAATAAAAAAGATGTATCCGAATACGCAATTAATCGGCGGAAATATTACAACAAAGGAGGCTGCTGAAGCGTTAATTGATGCTGGTGTTGATGCAGTAAAGGTTGGAATAGGGCCCGGATCAATTTGTACTACCAGAATAGTTACAGGTGTTGGTATGCCGCAATTCTCTGCAATCAAGAATGTTGCAGAGGTGTGTAGAGCAAAAAACGTCAGACTAATTGCTGATGGTGGAATAAAATATTCGGGAGATGTTGCAAAAGCTATTGCAGCTGGTGCTGATACTGTGATGATAGGTTCAATCTTTGCTGGTACTGAGGAAAGCCCAGGTGAGATTATCATGTATAAGGGTAGAGCATATAAGGAATATCGAGGAATGGGATCTATTAGTGCAATGAAACGAGGGTCAGCTAGCCGTTATTTTCAAGATTCAAAACTTGATTTAGTCCCACAAGGAGTAGAAGCAAGAGTTCCTTTTAAAGGTCCAGCTTCAGGAGTGATCTGTCAGTTAATTGGTGGGTTGCAAGCTGCAATGGGTTACACTGGCAACCGTAATATAGAAGAGATGAAAAAAAACTGCAAATTTGTCACTATTACTTCATCAGGGTTAAGAGAAAGTCATGCTCATGATATAATCATTACACAGGAAGCTCCAAATTACGCTTACCAAGCATCTAATTTATCATCTGATTCAGAGTAAATACAATCCCCTTTTGAGTGGGTCATTTCAACACTGGTACACAATTGTATAAACATATTAATATTAAGAGTCAAAAAGATGTCATCTAAGTGGCTGACACTGGAAAATCGATTGTAAATAAACTGACTACATAAAATTTTTGATCAAAATCAGTGCTATAAGTTGGAATAGCAACTTAAGGTAGATTGCCAGCTTAATATATTTTGATAAATCCAAATTATTTTAGCTATAAGAGAGCTTTGCTTTTTTGCTCCATCAGAATTGGCTTACTTTTAGTGATTCATGGAGTTAAAAAAGTCAGCATTGCTCTTTGTTAAAAGTAATTTGTCACGTAAAAACTCCATTGCTTCAACAGATCCCATAGGGTTAAGTATCCTACGCAATACCCATATTTTATTTAGTATGGCCTTATCAACTAATAGCTCTTCCTTCCTTGTTCCGGATTTTGTAATATCAATAGCAGGGAATATACGTTTATCAGCAAGTTTTCTATCTAGTATAATTTCAGCATTACCTGTGCCTTTAAACTCTTCAAAAATAACATCATCCATTTTTGAACCAGTTTCTATAAGGGCTGTAGCGATGATTGTCAAAGAACCACCATTTTCAATATTACGAGCTGCTCCAAAAAAGCGTTTTGGTCTTTGCAGCGCATTTGAATCTACACCACCGGTTAGAACCTTTCCAGACGAAGGAATGACTGCATTATAAGCACGTGCAAGGCGAGTTATAGAATCAAGCAAAATCACTACATCTTTTTTGTGTTCAACCATTCTTTTAGCTTTTTCTATTACTATTTCAGCAAGTTGGACATGACGGTAGGCAGGTTCATCAAATGTAGAGCTTACCACTTCACCCTTTACAGAGCGTATCATATCTGTCACCTCTTCGGGTCTTTCATCTATAAGTAATACTATTAGTTCTATTTCAGGATGATTTGTAGCTATAGAGTGAGCCATTTGCTGAAGCAATATCGTTTTTCCTGTACGAGGTGGAGCAACTATCAATGCTCTTTGTCCTTTTCCAAGAGGTGTAACTATATCTACAGCACGCATGTTTATATCTTTTTTATTATCTCCGCTACTGTTGTTTTCAAGGATGAGGCTTTTTTCAGGATAAAGCGGAAGCAAATTATCAAAATGGACGTACTTTCTTAATTCACTGATTTCAGTAGAGTTTATACTTTGAACCTTAGTTAAAGTAAAATATCTTTCCTTATCACCAGGTGGCCTTATTTCTCCACATGCCATATCTCCTGTACGTAAATTAAACTTCTTTATTTGGCCATTGGAAATATAAACATCATCGGTACTTGGAGCATAATTTGCACTTGATGAACGTAAGAAACCAAAACCATCAGGCAATATTTCCACTACTCCACTTCCTGTGGTTATGCCTCCTTCTTCACTCATTTTCTTCATTAAACTGAATATCATTTCCTGTTTTAGCATCCTGCCATTGCCTTTACCACTAGTTGAAATTTTTCTTTCTTCAGCTAGCTCTAACAATTCTTCTGCTGTTTTCTCTTTCAACTCGCTCAGGTCCAACGTTTTCTTGTTTTTTTCAGCACCTTCACTGGTCATTTGTTTTACTGCGTCAGCATTATGAATTTGTTCGCTTTTTTCAGGTTGACCTACAACCTCTCCTTTTGCTAAGACATCTTCATTGATTGTTGTCATAATCCTCCAAAAATTTTAATTGATGCTTACTAACCTAAAATGTGAGTATAAAACAATAAATTAGGCTGAGCTAGTTTTTAGTGCGTATTTAGACTTAATTATTATTAAACTAGATACTTTACTTACATTATACTGATAAAAACTAACAAGTCAAGTCAATTTAATATTAACAAAGTACAAGAATTTGAGAATCATCAATAGCTATTATTTATATTTTTTAATCTTTGTTTCTTCTCTTCTTCTACTTTCGCTTTTTCTACTTCCGCTTCTAAATTTTCCTGGCTACATAAACCAAGTAGTACAGGATCTTGAGGTTTGATATTGAGTATGTTATGATGAGATCCATCTCTTACCTGCTCAACTGTGTAATTTGTTGTACTAACTAGCTTAGCTATCACATTATTGTTCAAGATAGGAAATTTTTTTACCAAATAATAAATCGCATTAGGTTTATCTCTACGCCTTGCTGTGGAAGCAAAGGCAAGAAAGCTAATCGTCTTTGCCCTTTTTTTTATATTTTTTATAATCAAATTTGGTACACGATTTGGATTTTTTTTGCAATTATCGATTTCTTTTTCAGTAATTATTTCAGAAATAATAGGGTCATACTTTTCAACTTCTATTTCCTCATCAGCTATGTCTTGTACTTTTTCAAGGGATAACTTGCAACATTGTGCTATTTGATCAAAAGTTAAGCTAGTGTTATCAACCAACCAAGCAGCTACTTGCATGAGAAATTGTTCATTTCTATCTTTATTGTCTTTAGAAGATTCCATTGACATCGAAAAAACATCTCCCATTTTAATATTCCTTTACTGTTATAGAAATAAAATATAAACCATTAAAACTAAAAAAGCATTAACTTTGTCATCCAATGGCTTTTTGGTTTATATTTCTTATCTCTTAGAACCTGTTCATAATCTTTTGAGGAGGAAAGAAGTAAAAGCAAATTTGTAGGCTAGTATTAAGTTTACGCTCGCAATTTTTCCAAAATCGCCTACATTTTTCCAACCAGGCAAAAGATCTCTCACGTTAGCTAGTTGTTACTCTCTAATCCTGAAAATTGGCGTTCTATACTGTTCTTAAACGTTTTATAAGCTCGTTTCAGCTTATGTAGGTAAAAACCTAGAAATATTGTGAAGACATAAGGTGCACATAGTGCAAAAAATTAAAAATAAGATGCCAACTGTATAATACTTTTGTCGTTTAATCTGCACAGATTGAAGATAATAAAATACCTTCAGTCTTATGATATGTATAACAATGTTACAAAAAATAATATCATAGAATTCAAGAAGATAATTCCTAGAGGGTTACTCATCTATAAAAGGCCGAATTTTGTTAGCTATTTAGATGTAAAAGGTAAGCTAAATTTTTATAAGGAAAAAACAATAATTAACTAAAAGAGAGCGCTGGACGAAGCAACTTAATTGGTTTGCTATTTCAACCACCATAACTCAATCAACAAATTTTGGAAAAAAACACCGTGTTTTGAGAACCTTATTTATCGACATATAAAATTTTTCTTGCCTCTTTTCAAAAAATAAAACATCTAAAATTAAGAATATTGATAATTCTTTATAGGGGGTATTATGCACGTAGGAAATTCTAATAGTCAGCAGGTAAGTCAGAATTTGCTGTCTTTTTCAGCTAATTCCTCTGATGAGGAGTACTGTGATGCTAGTGATAAGGTTGAGAGATCTTCTATATCTTGTGAAAGTGATTCTGACCTGGAGTCTATTCCTACTGTATCACATTTTAAGCAGCATACTTGGAAAGACGGCAAATCTAAAAAAGTTGGCCAAAGTAGCTTTAATGAAAATAAGGGAACAAGGAAGTCATTTGGTGAAAATGGATATATAGAGGGACAATGGAAGAACAATCATTTGATAGAACTAGATTCGTGTCAATTTACTCATCCACATAATAATAAAACAGTTTATATTAGGAAGCAAAGTCCAGGTTATTTATTTACTTTTGATCAGGAAAACTTTATTGCAAGAGTAAGCTTCAACAAGATTGAAGAGTTAGATTTTGCTGGGCATCCTATAGATATAAAACGAAATTTTCTTGAAAAGCTTAAAATTACTAAAATTATAGAAGATGAATTATTAAATAACAGGGATAAAGCTTATGAACAATTTAAACAGTTTTTGCAGGATAGAAGTGGTAAAACTGCAGATAATCTTGAGTATGCAGAGGATCTTTTTCAGTTTTCTAAAAGATTAGAAGATTGGAGAAAGTTCTCTAGTAATATATCGATATTAGATGATGTAGTTAATAATCAGAACATTTCACGCGAGACAAATAGTAGTAGTCAACAATTGCTTAATAGAGAAAGAGCTCTGGATATAAGAAAGAAAGAGTTTTCTCGAGTTGATCAATTTTATACAAGGGATTTGCTGACAGGATTACAACAAATCTGTAAAGATGGAATAAATAATCACGGAAGTATCTTATATGACAAATATCTTTGGTCTATTTCTGTAATGGCTCCATCTGTTATGGTAGATCATTTATCTGACTTGCATGATAAATCGGTATTTTATATCAGTAATAAAGATATGGAGTTGTTTGCAGATCTTGTTGATATGATGAGTGAGCAACCTTTCCTGGATCTTGTAGGTGATTCATGGAATGCTTTATTTAAAAGGATAAAGGAAATGAGGGGAGAAGCACTAGGGAAACTTGCTTCTTCACAAAGTTTTACACCTTTAACTCATCCTATGTATTTTTATCTTTGTAAGAGCTTTCAGGAGCTAATTTTAGAGATTAGTAGTAAAACAGATATTTCTGTTAATGATCTACTGAAAAAAGACGGTCAAGGAAAATGGGGCTTAATACAAACTATAAATTGGCCATTAACTTCCTCTCTAAACCGCTCTCTCGAACAGCAATATCACTTTATCTTTACACTAATGAAACATTTTGAGCCCGGTTATTATTCTGACAAAAAAGAATTTGAATACAAACTTAAATCGTTACAGGACCCTGGTGATGAAACGTGGTTGCAACGTATAAAAAACTCTGTTTCCAATTTATTTGGCAATAATGAGTTATCATCCATATCTCAAGAGCGCTTAGCATGGATATATATTATTGACAGTGCAATTACTAATCTGCTTTCCGAAAAAGAATTAAAGTTATTTGAACCTCTCATACAAGGCTATATGGATTTTATTAAAAACACAGAAGGTGATCATTATGAGTCATTTCGAATAGCAACACATAATGTTATAAGATTTATAGCACAAACAAGTCCTTATCTTTCAAAAGAGATTTCAGTAATTGATCAAACTATTCTAACAAAACAAATAGAATCTATTAAGAAGGCGTTTTTAGATAAACAATCTGGTGATTTTAGAGATTTGGTAGATGTATATAATGAGTATTGGAAGAATAGGGAATCTATTTTAGAAAAAATTCCTGATAAATTTCCTTATGGGAAGTTCAAGCAAGACATGGAAGAAATACGTCAAACATTACTTAATATTGCAAGTACTGTACTTGATCAAAAAGCAAAATCACAAGAGTTAATTAAGTACTTTAGATCATTTAATGAGTTTTTAGAGGATTTAAATAGTATAGAATTCAGTTGGTTTATTAAAGGAACTAATAATGACTTAACTGAAGTAGAAGTAGCCAATAAAGATAAAAATTCATATAAGGTTTTAGATCCTGAAAATTTCATCAAAAAATATAAGGATAATATCCCTAATCACTACTTAATTGAAATCACTCAAGATCTATTAAATAGTGTAAGTAATTTACTTGAGCAAAAAAAATGGTCTGATGACGATAATTTGAGTGCAGCAAGTGTGTAATAGTTTAGACTTGATCTGACAGGCATGAATTAACTGACA
>NZ_JAFEVF010000032.1:0-8856 GCF_048054115.1 Wolbachia endosymbiont of Nasonia vitripennis
AACCTTTTTTGATAGTATGCATATTGCTTATCAGAAAAATATTGATAGCATTAAACAGGATGCTGATTTTGGTTTTGACTTTGTTAATTCTTCTGTCAGTTAATTCATGCCTGTCAGATCAAGTCTAAACTATTACAATCCTTTAGTTGATATTTGAGCTTTCGGTATACCAAGTAAGGACATTTTAGTATTTTTTAGCAAAGAGGAAAAATAGGTAATACCCTTTTGTAAGGCGTACCCCACCATGGAAGGCGAAGGCATATAAAAGATACTATCTGTACTTGAAAAAATGTTGATATTTTGTAGTATATGATCAATTGCTCCTCCAGTAATACCCGTTACTATTGATGGCAATAACTTTACTGTTTTTAAGTGAGCCATTGCTTTAGAAAAGTCGCAATAATCTTGATCAGGTAGATATACTGTATTTAAATTAGCACGTAAATTCGGATTTATACTATCCAAATCTCCTATTACAAGATCAGGTTTTACGCCAATTGATAGAAGCTTGTTTGCTCCTCCATCTACAGCAATAACAGGTATATCTTGTTTAAAAAACGATGAATCAGGCATTTCTCCATTTAGTACTACAATAGAACGATATTCTTGCTCCACGCTACAATGTAGCATATGGTTATAAAACGCTCCGTGCAGTTTTTGCATCGTAGTAACATTTTTGAACAATTGATATTATACTGATCACTAATCCAGCAATATTACTGAGTATCACAAAAGTTAAACCCTGACAAATACCGTAAATAAGCCAAGATGATGAACAAATAAGATAATTCACCAACATTAGCATCGATATGTCACGAGTAAGTTTTGTGATATATGCTCTATATACTTGAGGCAATAACCCAATGAGAGATGTAATGAACGCGATGAAGCCAAAGCATTCTTCAATATTTATATACATACATTTTCCTACGTTTGTTTTAACAAGATCAGGTTCAAAGGGTTGTACTTTATGTACTCTCAGCTTTTTTAGAGCACCCCTAATGCGTGTAATTTATAACATCATTTAGTCTATTAATCAAGAAATTAACAGTGACTTGCATTCATGAAACCCAATCGGCTTCTATGCTAATTATTATCCAAACTAATAGTCGGCTGTGCATCCTGCTCAGAGATCAGAGCAACTAGCAAATTGTTTATCAATTGAACCTTTTGTTTTCCATCCAATTGTAAGCTTTTATTTTTTTCAAAATGGGCTATTACTTCTTCGATAATTCCTATTGCATTTTGCACTATATGCTTTCTTGCAGAGGTGATGGCATGCGCTTGTTGACGCCTCAGCATTGCTTGTGCAATCTCAGATGAATAGGCCAAATGCGATATTCTTGCTTCTGCAATTTCAATTCCAGCAATATTCAATCTTTGTTGTAGCATTGATCTCAATTCATTTGAAATTTTATCAGAATTTTTACGCAAAGATTCCTCATCGTTTTCGCTATCATACGGATAATTACTTGCCAGTTCTCTAATTACCGAGTCACTTTGCACAAAAACAAAATCATGATAATTATTAACATTATAATATGCCTTCGCAGGACTGCTCACTCTCCAAACAATTACTACTGAAATCTCTATCGGACTTCCATTAGCATCATTAACTTTAATTTTTTCTGTGTTAATATTCTGAAATTTCAGAGACACTCTATATTTACTCGAAAACGGAAGCGTTACGCATATTCCAGACTTAAAATAAGTTCCAATATAATGACCAAAAAACTCTATCACTCTTGCTTCATTAGGGTCATTAACGAAAAGTGCCTGAAGAAAAGTCAAAATTGAAACAGCAGCAACTCCAAGTGCAATTGTGCTGTCATACACAAAAAGTACCAATAAAATTAACCCTAGCGCTATTAGTACAGGAAAAGCCTGAATTTTACTTAGATTTCTATCACTTATCGTATTTTTATCTGTGCTGTCTTTATCAGATTGCTTTTTCACTTGCACCCTCTCTGCTGATTATTTCATCTACCTTACTTACAAATAATTTAAACTCTCTTAATTCACGATCAGGCAACTTTATCTCATTGCCATGAGCTATCGTAAGCGGATCAATATGTTTACCATTATATATAACTTCATAATGTAAATGAGGTCCTGTTGCAACACCAGTGCTGCCGACATAAGCAATGATCTGCCCCTGCTTTACTTTAGAGCCTAACTTTATATCGCTACTAAATTTGCTTATATGTGCGTAACAAGTTGAATATTCATTTTTGTGTTTTATTTTGATGTAATTTCCATAGCCACCATTCTTTCCTATATATTCTACCACACCCTCTGCAGCAGCATATATGGGACTGCCAAGCTTAGCTGCATAATCTACTCCTTTGTGAAAAGCAATTTTACCGCGAACAGGATGCTTTCTATTACCAAATTTCGAAGATATACGAAAATCTCCGTTTAAAGGATTTACAAAAATTTCGCTACTCTTCAAGCTTACCCCCTCTTTATTAAAATACACTTCTTTTGCTTCTTGTGACTCATAATGATACAAGCTAATGACCTTTTTATCTGTTGTCAGTGAAGTATATAAAATTTTTTCTTCGGCCTTCTGATTACTGAGTGATTTTTCACACAGCACCTCCAATTTGCTTTTGGGCACAATGTCTTTTTTAAAATCTACACCATAACCTTTATATATGTCGATTAATCTCATTACTGTATTTGGCGCCAAACCTTCTGCGTCAAAAAAAGAGGATTTTATGTCACTGGATATGAATAACAACTTTCTATCACTTTCTGTCACCAAAGCAGCTTTTTTTTTCCTGATCCCGTGCTGAAGTAACGCTGGAAAGTGGTTTAGGTTGCTTTCTGTTATTCCAGTGCTTGAACAGTTTTTTAATCGAAAATGTTGTATAGCGTGCTGTTTACAATCAATTTCCAGTGTCTGGGCACTGGAATGACAATAGTATTTCTGCGCAAATGTTTCAGTTGCATATGCTGGTAAAATACAAAGCAGTGGAAGTATTACCAGCCTCATAGTTTATCAGTAAAAATAAAATTACCTTCAACATACTGCACATCATCATTATCTTCTAGCTCTTCAACTAATGTAGATAATTTATCAATTAATTCTTTGTCGCTCACTTCAATCAGGTCCTTTGGTTGCCATGAAAGACGAGCAAGTTCTGGTTCTCCAAATTTTGTATAGAAAGCATCACGCACTCTACCAAAATCTTTCACTTCACAAGTTATAACATATAATTCTTCCTTGTTATTTTCCTCAACATTCAATACTTCTAATTCAATTCCATAGTTAAATAAATCTTCAAAATTTATACCCTCTGCTTTATAGACAATTAAGCCTACATGATCGAAAAGGTAACTCACACATCCTGTTTCTCCCAAATTACCGCCTTTGCGAGAAAAGATATAACGTATCTCAGAAGCAGTTCGGTTGCGATTATTCGTCAGAGCATGAACAATAATTGCAGTACCAGAAGGTCCGCAGCCTTCATATTGTATTTCTTCATAATTTTCTCCAGCAACGTTACCAGTTGCATTTTTTATTGCTGTTTCTATTTTATCTTTTGGTAGATTTTCCTTTCGCGCAGCAAAGATAGCAGAGCGAAGACGTGGATTAAGCTCGGGATCAGGTAGCCCTTGTTTTGCAGCAACTGTTATTTCCCTAATGAGCTTCGTAAATTTTTGCGAGCGCTTTGCATCCTGAGCACCTTTTCGATGTTTTATATTTGAAAACTGTGAATGACCAGCCATAAGAAAACTAATTCACCCCTTCTACTAACATATTTTCATACTGCTCAGCTTCTAAGTCAAGGCCAAGAGCTAAGTGAGCTGTTATTAAATAACTAATAACTCTAGAAGAATATTTAGAATCTTTATCGCTTATCATATCTTGAAAACGCTTAATTGCTGCTAAATATTCACCACGCTTTAGGTAAAATTCACCAATAGAATACTCTTTTTTTGATATATGTTCTGTGATTAATTTTTCTTTTTCTTTGATCTCTTCTATATATTCGCTATTCGGAAAAAGATTAATATATTCAGTAGCTAGCTCTAAAGTTTTATATGCAATTTGTTGCCCAAGCTGCACTTTGTTAATTTGCATGTAATAAGATAATACTCTTAAGTAATATACATATGGCAAATCTTCACCATTTGGATAAACGTATATATAATCATCCATATCACTTGCAGCACCGCTGTATTTACCCATATTATAGTGAGAAACCCCAGACAATAATTTGGCTTTCATTGCCCAATAAGATAAAGGATACAAATCCTCTATCTTTTGAAATGCTCTAATAGCTTGCTTATATTTTTTCTGATCATAAAGCTTAACTGCCTCCTCATATAGTTCAGTTTCAGTGTGTTCAAGATCATTCGCATACGACTGCGTGAAGGGGCAAGTCAGAAGAAAAAAGCATATGATTAAAGTCTTATACATAAGATTTTTTTTGATCAAAATAAAGTATAGACTAAATATTACCTAAATAAACAAATTTTTGGCATTATCATCGAACGAAAAGCGGCTCTTGGCCACCATTACCTATATTGCTCGCACCACCACCTATTGCAACACCCTTTCCACTCACTTCTACGTTCTCTAGCTTTCTACTATAAGAATGTGTGATCAATCCACTTCCTACCATCAAAAGAGCAATACCTACCAGACCTAAAGCAGGCCCAACAGCAGATGATGCTAATGCTACTCCAGAAATCAATATTATTCTCCTGATTAGTAATAAAGAAGAACCAGCGAGCATTAACTTAGCTGCAGACATATTGCTTGTCTTTTTTTCAGATTTCTCATCAAAATCTTGCTCTTTTTCTACTTCATATTTTTTACTTTTCTTGTACTCGCGATAGCAGAAAGTAGCACTCGCTACAAAGTAAAATAGACTAGAAATTGAAAAAGCTACGTCTCCTATTATTCCTTGCTCCAATGCTTCACCTACTATGCTAGCCACAATAACTAATGTAACTAAAGCAGCATCAGCATAGTTAAAGTAATCATCAACGGTACAAGGAAGGTCTCTCTTTTCTTTTTCTACTGTTTTCCCACTTTCAATATTCTCCAATTCTCGTTCTTTTTGTGCTATTTTTCTATTATTATAAATTAAATATAGTGTGCAAATAAGATATAAAGTTGTGAAAGGTAATATAGTATGGCCTAATGAGCTGCTTATAAGGCCAAGTAATACCTGATCGCTACATGTTTTTTCGAGCTCAATTGCCATCAATAATGCAAATGGAACCATTGTTACCAATGATACACATTTCCTATGTAGCTCTCTTTTTTTTAGTGTTAATAGTTCTTGTTCGAGCTTTTTGCTTTTTTCTTCCTCTCTTTCTTTTCTGACTTCTTCATCAACTGTTGGCCAAAAATCCCAGAAAAAATCTTCCATTTTAGCACCTTTTTTACCTTTGGATCTTTTTAAAAAAAACTTAGTGCCTGTAATACTAGTCATATGAACAGACCAACTTATGAACTAATACATTATATAGTATTTTAATTACTAAGTCAATGTAATGAAATTATTAACTTTCTTTGTATACTCTTAAGCAATTTAGTCAATCTGTTTGATGCCAGCTAGAACGTAATTATAGCCTGACCACATAGTCATAACAGCCGCAGCCCATAAGCAAACCACACCTATATATTTAGTTGCTTCATAATCACTCATTATTAACGCTACTATAGCAACCATCTGCAAAAATGTTTTAATTTTCCCAGCCTTACTCACAGGTAAACTAACGTTTGTAGCTATCAAGAACTCCCGCATACCTGAAACTAATATCTCCCTACAAACAATTATAACTGACGGTATAATTGTAATATCATCTATCTTGTGCTTATAAACTAGCATGATTATTGTTGAAGCTACTACTAACTTGTCGGCAATTGGATCAAATAACTTGCCAAAATTCGATTGGACTTTCCATGCACGCGCTAAATAACCATCAAAAAAATCTGTAATGCACGCAAACATAAAGATCAATATTGTTATTAGACTTGCATACTTACTCTCTATATAAAAGCTTGATATTATTGCCGGTATTGCGAGCGCACGAGAAATTGTTAGCAAATTAGGCACGTTTTTCTTAAGCATGTCACATCACCCTACATAGTAGATAAATTTATACAGAAGTACAATAGAGTTCACAAGCTAATAGTTGAACATTCATAAAAACCCCATATACTTAGGAAATTACTAACAATAAGCTCAAAGCATGAATAATGATTTAGATAACACCACAAAACAAGAAGCACTTAAGTACCATAATAAAAGTGGTAAACCTGGTAAGGTATCAGTTATACCAACAAAACCCTTATCCACACAGCATGACCTATCACTTGCTTATTCCCCTGGTGTTGCAGCCCCATGCCTTGCAATAGCTAAAAATCCTAAAGCTGTTTATGATTACACGGCAAAAAGCAATTATGTGGCTGTCATTTCAAATGGCACCGCAGTGCTGGGACTTGGCAATATCGGTCCTCTTGCTTCAAAACCCGTCATGGAAGGCAAAGCTGTTTTATTTAAGCGTTTTGCTGACATTGATGCAATTGATATAGAAGTTGACACAGAAAACATAGAAGATTTCATCAATGCAGTAAGGTATCTTGGTCCAAGTTGGGGGGGAATAAATCTAGAAGATATAAGATCTCCTGATTGTTTTATAATAGAGAAACGTCTAAATGAGTTGATGGATATTCCGGTGTTCCACGATGATCAACATGGCACTGCAGTAGTTGTTGCAGCTGGTATAGAAAATGCCCTCGATATTGCTGAAAAGAAATTAGAGAATGTCAAGATCATCATGAATGGTGCTGGAGCAGCTGGTATTGCGTGTTTGGAAATACTAAAGTCCATGGGCGCTAAGAACATAGTGCTATGTGACAAACAAGGAGTAATACACAAAGACAGAAAAGAGGACATGAATAAGTGGAAGGAAAAATATGCAATTGACACTAAAGAACGTTCTCTACTTGATGCCATAAAAGGCGCTGATGTATTCATCGGACTCTCTGCAAAGGATGTGCTCAGCGAAGAGATGTTAAAAAGCATGGGTAAAGACCCGATCATTTTTGCTCTTGCTAATCCTGATCCAGAAGTAAGGCCTGAATTTGCAAAGTCTGTAAGGCCAGATGCAATAATTGCAACTGGTAGGTCAGACTATAACAACCAAGTCAATAACGTAATGGGGTTTCCTTATATATTCAGAGGAGCACTTGATGTACATGCAACGACAATAAATGAAGAAATGAAAATTGCAGCTGCAGATGCAATAGCGAAGCTTGCCCGTGAGCCAGTGCCGAATGAGATATCTGCAGCCTATGGCGGTCGTAAAATGAGCTATGGACGTGAATATATAATACCTACTCCATTTGATCCAAGATTAATTTCTATGGTATCTCCTGCTGTTGCAAAAGCTGCCGTTACCTCAGGTGTGGCAAGAAAGGAAATAGAGGACTGGAATGAGTATGCAAGTCAATTAAAATCTCGTCTTGCTAGTGCTCTCAGCACGCTGAATCTATTGTCTTCACAATAATCAATTGCATATTTTAGACTTATAATTAAAATAAACCAATGACTATTACAATTCACGAGTTAGAGAAAATTATCAAACAATCATTTCCTGATGCTGATATAAAGATTAAGGACCTTGCTGGAGATGATGATCATTATCATTTAAAAATAACTTCCAAGTGTTTTTCTGGAAAGACAAAAATAGAACAACACAGAATGGTATATAAGGCTCTTGAAGGTCAGTCTATACATGCATTGCAACTAGAAACTGGAGCTTAAAATTAAGGTGATATTTATGAACAACTTTGAACAAATAAAAAAAGACATAGCAGAAAACGATGTAGTGCTGTATATGAAAGGCACCTCTGACTTTCCTCAATGTGGATTCTCTGGACTCGTCGTGTCAATTCTCAAAAAATTGAATGTAAAGTTTAAATGCATCAACGTACTTGAGAATGATGAAATACGTCAGTCCATAAAAAGTTTCTCTGATTGGCCAACAATTCCACAATTATATATAAAGGGAGAGTTTGTTGGTGGCTGTGACATAACCCGCGAGATGTATGAAAAAGGTGAGTTACAAAATTTGCTAAAAGAGAAAAAGATTACACAAATACATCAAGAGATGGGCTAGTATACCTCAGTCTCGGTTACACATGCCCATTTATCTCTTTTACATCACATTTTCAACTTATTGTCTTTGTACCTTTCTTGATTTGGCATAAGATTCTACTTTTGCCTCTTTTACAGTCGTACCTGGAGCAGTATCTCCGTCACTTTCTAAGCTATCATTAGAAGAAGCTCTCCTGTCACTTTTTAAATTGTCATTGGAAATATCCATATCTTTAGCTTCTATGTTAGCACTTTGCTCAATAAGATTTTTAACTTTTTGGATAGTTTCTTCCGCAACTGCAGTCATCTTTTGGCCTAATTGTGGTTGCATTAGAGAACTTACTATTTCCATGTGATTTCTTTCGCGAGCTAGATCTAAAGGTGTTTTATTATTCTTATTTTTAGCTTCTATGTTAGCATGTTGACCCAGGAGAAATTCACAAAGCTCTAAGTGATTATAACGAGCAGCATAGTGTAAAGGTGTCCATTTATCATCATCAGCATCATCAACTCCTATTCCTTTACTAAGAAAAAATTCCACTATATCTTTATAACCTGCTTTAGCAGCAGCATGTATAGGCTTTTTATTATGTAATAGTTTAGACTTGATCTGACAAGCAAACAAAGTAAGATAAAAATATAGACAAGTTTTAAAGGAAAGGAGTGTCAGATATGAATACAACACAAGAAAAAATACTAAAACCAAAGTTGGGATTGCTAGAACTTGCAA
>NZ_JAFEVF010000033.1:0-2671 GCF_048054115.1 Wolbachia endosymbiont of Nasonia vitripennis
CTGTCAGTTAATTCATGCCTGTCAGATCAAGTCTAAACTATTACAGACATAATAATCCTCCTTTTTGATAGATTGTTTTGAATTTTTGAAAGAAGATCCCAGACTGGGATGAAATTGGGATCTACTGTATAGTAGTGTCATGCAACTGGTATCCAGGAAAAAAAGGATGTCATCCGAGTAGCCCTTTTCCTGTCATCCGAGTAGCTGACACTGGTTTCTTACCAACAAAAAACTTAGCATAACTTGCGTGCTCAAAAAATTCCTAGATTCCAGTACTGGAATGACACCCCTTTAGAAGTTCAATGACCCTTCTGGATAAAAACTATTGTCAAGCACTGGAATGACATGGTTCGAATTGTGTCACTTGCATGGTGTCATCCCAGACTGTGTAGCAATGCTACTTATGGCTGGTGTATTATTCTCTTGAGAAAAAACATCACTCAATGAAGAGCTCACTGACAAGCTTCTACTAGATAAGCTTCTAGATGAGCCAGATGACAGCCTTGTACCCTCGTTTTTAGTTTTACTGTTACGATGTTTCTTATCTGGCTCATCTTTTATGTTATGTTCCTTCTTGAAATTTTTACATAAAGTGGAAAAAGGAGTACTTTTGCCTTTACTTTTCATTTTTTCCCTCTCCTTTTCTATATACTTGGCCAAACCAATCAGATTTGCTGGTGAAAAACCATTAGTACTATTTACAATAGTTTCAATATTTACATGGCTTAATTCTTTTAGATATTCTTTTAGTATCCCCCTACGTATACTTTCTTTCTCTAGCCCAGGAATCTCAATTTTTCTCAAGCGCTCATGCCTAACTAGTGTTTCATCTAAATCATTCGCACAATTAGTTGTGGCAATTACTATATTTTCTTCAAGAAAGGTTTTATTCAATTTATCGAGTAAATGAGTTAAAGATTCTACATTCTTGTTCTTACCACTCTTGCGATCTAGACCAATGCCGTCAATCTCTTCCATAATAATTATACAAGGAGTGTTTTTTCTTGCCCTCTCAAAAACTTGATCTATATTCGATATATTACATAAGGAAGATGCAGAAATACGTATAACAGCAAATTGAGATTTAATTTCATTCGCAATCGCTTCACAAATACTACTCTTACCAGTCCCTCCTTTACCATTTAAGAGATATCCTCCGCTTTTTGATTTACAAATCTCTCTCAAATTTTCTTTTATGTCACTTGGTAATATAATATCACTAAATGTTGTATTCCATCCTCTTTCTTCACCTTTTGCATAAAATGCTATATTCAACTTTACTTCTACTTCATTTTTTGTTGCAGGACTATTAATTAACCTTGCAGAAAGATCACTAACCTCTTTTTTTAACCCATTCACTTCATCTTTCGTTACAAAATTCTCTGAAATTCTATGAACTTTTTCTTCTAGACCACTAAACCCGTATTTATTTTCTTTATCCTTTCCATCTTCTAATTCTTCTTTAATTGGAGTTAGCTTATTTTCTTCTTTCCTTAACCCTTTATTCGGCTCTTCGACTTCAGCTTTCGAGTTTTCTTGAGATTTTTTACTTTGTTTAATCATTTTATATGAAAACACAATTACTACTGCAGAAAGCGCAAATAAAATAAAAATAACAGGGGGAGCTATATTTAAAGCTGCAACTGAAGATAAAAATGCAACGTAAGGAGCTACAGCAAAAACTCCAGATGTAATTAATGTAAGGGAAGCAATAGCACCAGCTATAAAAAAAGTTATATTAGCTCTATTAGACATATTTTAGCTTATAAACAGTTAATTTATAAATAATACATTTAAAGAGTACAAGCTTTTCATAGTAAAGCAAGACTAACTAAAGAGATAACTCAAGGTGTCCTTAATCAATCTATAATCGAGGTATTATGCAGTATTAAGATATAAGATGGTATGTTGTATTTTTAATTCAGTGTTCTTTTTCTTTCATTCCAGGGTACTGGAATGATAGATGCTATGATAAGAAATTCAATAACTTAAAGTAGGTAATTAAAGCCTCTAATTAAGATCTAAATCTATAGTTATTATAAGCAACACTAAAGAAGTGCGGAAGTAAAAATTTACGAAAGAGCATTATGTATACATATGCTTTGTAGATCTACACTTTGCCACCCTTCTGTTAAGCTTTGCCTCCCTTCCATTACGTTTTGTCGCTCTTTTATTTCTTTTATTTCGTTATCGAATTTTGACATTAGATATTTAGCATAACCAGATGTTAATGCTGTTGATGCAGATACAGCTATTGCTGCCGTAACAGATGTTAATGTAATTTCCATTGTCTCGGTTATAAAAAGCGTCGATGTTACAAAATTCCCTAACATGGCAACTAAGCCACCAACAACTACACTACCTTGAACTACTTTATTTTTTAAAAACCCTTTTATACTCTCTACCATATCTTCTTGGTGATTTATAATGGCATAATACAAAGGAGTTTTCTGCAAACTATCTTTTTCATAAACATCTGCACCTCTGTCTAGTAGAGCATCTACTATCTCTAAATAGCCATTTTTAGCAGCATAATGCAAAGGAGTACTACCATTTCTATCTTTTACATGAACACTTGCGCCTTCAGCTAACAGAGCATCTACTACCTCTACATGGTGACTTAAAGTAGCATAATGCAAAGGAGTACTACCACTTCTGTCTTTTACATTAA
>NZ_JAFEVF010000033.1:2681-8590 GCF_048054115.1 Wolbachia endosymbiont of Nasonia vitripennis
GCAAAGGAGTACTACCACTTCTGTCTTTTACATTAACATCAGCACCTTTTTTTAGTAGAGCATTTACTACACCTACACATCGACTATAAACGGCATGATGCAAAGCAGTCTCTCTATTTTCACCTTCTACATGAACATCCGCATGCCTATCTAATAAAACATTCACTAAATCCTTACAGCCAGCTGCTGCAGCTGCAATTAATAATGTAAATTCGGCATCAGGATCACTTTGGATGAATGTATGATTTATACTAAAATTTTTATTTTCCCACTCTTGATACGCTATTGTATCTTCCCTTCGCAATACCTCTTTTATTTTATTAATTACGTTATCTTTATTTACACTTGCATCTTTATCAATTGCACTTAATATCTTTTTCAGATTTTCAAAATCCATCTTTACCTCCTATAACTTTACGTTGCAGTTACTACACAATTACAAACAAAAGTAAACACATTTTTGGAAATTATTTAGAAAAAGAATCCATTAAAAAAGTCAGTGATTTGTAATAAATAACTGATCCATTTAATTGAAAGAAATATGTGATGTAACTATAGTCATTATAAACAACAATAGAAAAAACACGGAAGTAAAAAATTTATATTGATCTTATCATATTTATTATTAGCATAATTATAAACATGGGAAAGCAAATACAAGTCAACTTATCTAAAAAAATAGTGAGAGGGTCTTATCTGGCGCAAAATGGATGGCCAACCTTAGTGAAAATTATTTTGCATCATTGAATAATAACAGCATTAAACCAGCCAGCTCTATAAGAAAACTAATAGAGGCTTTTTTACTTGTTCCAATTATTACATCCAGTGCTATTACACTAGCATGTACCTATTTTTTTCTGAATGCAGTGAGTATTCAAAAATATGATTGCAGCTTTGAATAAGGGAAAAATTATGGCGCCTATGATTTTTGAAGGCTATTGCGATACAGACGTTTTTAATAGCTAGTTCAAGCTTTTTGCTGGGTGATTTTGGATAATGCAACTTTTCATAGAAAATAAGTGAATTTGTTAAAAGTGTCGGTGCTGAAGTTATATATCTGCCTCCATATTCTCCTGATTTTAATCAAACCATTGGTTTGTTATAAAAAATTTAGCCAGAAAGAATATTCAGCTATTCGAACTATTAGAAAAAGAGCTATAATTATAGACTCCGTATACACTATAACTAGACTTTTTTTTAAGAGGAATGATACAGAAGTTAGTACTAAGACACTAAACAGTTTTCAAAAATGAAAATTATACCTTAAAGCTGATTTTCATACAGTTCTTGCAAGCGATAGCACTCTCACTTCTCTTGCACCAGAGTTTAAAATTTCCTGAGAGCAAGACCTTGCGGTTGCGCCAGTTGTTACTACATCATCAACCAATATCACGATTTTGTTTTTGATAATTTCGCTGTTACTTACTTTAAAAGTATTTTTCAAATTTTTTTCACGCTGTTTAAGTGAAAGACCAGCTTGAGGTTTGGTGTGACGAATACGTTTTATTGCAAATGGTGTATAAGATAAATTAGATAACTTACTTAATTCCTTCGCGAGCAATGCTGCTTGATTATATTTACGTTTAAATAAGCGTATTTTATGTAGCGGTATGGGAACTATGACCTCTGCATTTTGAAACATGTCTTTGTTAGCTTTGTACATCCACTTTGCATAGACTTTCACATAATTTAAATTATCAAAAAATTTAAAATTTATAATCATATTTTTGCTATGTTCATCATAAGCAAAAACTGATCTTAATACTTTAAATGGTGAAGGGTTACTGATGCATTTACCACATGTATCAATGTTATCTGGAATTACTACACCACAAACATTACAGTAATGCTTAGTTAAAAAATTGATTTTTTTATTGCATTCACTACATAAATCATAACTTTTATCAATTATACGTTCACAACTTACGCATACGTTTGGAAATATGAGATCTGTAGCTTTTTTTAATAAGAGAAGATTCATGAATTAAATATGTTAGGTATACCTTTTAAAATGCTCCTCATAACCTAATTATTAAGAAATAGTCGATACTTGATCCAATAAATATGTTTTAAGATACTTGCCTGTAACGCTTTTTGGAGTCTGTGCAACTTTTTCTGGAGTTCCTACAGCAACCACTTCGCCACCTTTTACTCCACCCTCTGGACCAATATCTATTATGTAATCAGCAGTTTTTATAACATGTAAATTGTGCTCAATAACTATAACAGTATTTCCTAAATCAACTAGCCTATGGAGTATTTTCAGTAAATTATTTACATCTTCAAAATGTAACCCAGTTGTTGGCTCATCGAGAATATACAATGTTTTCCCGGTAAATCGCTTTGATAGTTCCTTAGACAGCTTTATTCGTTGTGCTTCACCCCCGGACAACGTTGTTGACGACTGTCCAAGCGTTATATAGCCAAGCCCTACTTCCTGTAAAGAAATCAACTTTTCCTTTATCATTGGAAGATTTTCAAAAAAGTCACATGCTTGATCTATTGTCATATCAAGCACATCAGAAATTGATTTTCCCTTGTAAGTAACTTCCAATGTTTCTCGGTTATACCTCTGTCCTCTACATTGCTCACATTTCACATAAACGTCCGGTAGGAAATGCATCTCGATCTTTAAATGCCCATCACCTTTACAAGCTTCACATCTTCCTCCCTTGGTATTAAATGAAAATCGGCCTATATTGTAACCTCGTGCCTTCGACTCTGGGAGACCTGCAAACCAATTTCTGATGTGAGTAAACATACCAACATATGTTGCTGGATTTGATGCTGGGGTCCTACCAATTGGCGATTGATCAACTTCTATAATTTTATCTATATACTCAAGGCCTTCTATTTTGTCGCATTGACCATGCCTTGCAGATGAATGATTTATCTTGTGTGCTGAGTATTTATATAATGTTTCTATCACTAAACTTGATTTCCCTCCTCCTGATATTCCAGTAACACAAATAAAATTCCCTATAGGAAATTCAACATTTATATTTTTTAAGTTGTTCTCACAAGCATTAACTACCTTTATGAACTGAGTTGTTTGCTTTCTTCTTTTTGAAATTGAAATTTCCTTCTTTCCACTTAAATACTGTCCTGTTATGCTTTCTGAATTTTTTTGTACCTGATCTGGTGTTCCTTCTGCAACGATTTTTCCTCCATTCACGCCAGCTCCAGGACCAATATCAATCACATAATCAGCAGCCATTATTGTGTCTTCATCATGTTCAACAACAATCACAGTATTACCCATGTCTCTCAGATTTTTAAGTGTGGTAATTAATCGATCATTATCACATTGATGAAGGCCAATTGAGGGCTCATCAAGCACGTATAGCACTCCTGTTAAACCAGAGCCAATTTGCGAAGCAAGCCTGATCCTCTGGCTTTCACCACCAGAGAGAGTGCTAGATTCACGGTCAAGTGTAAGGTAATTTAGCCCTACATTCTTTAAAAATGTCAGCCTTTTGATTATTTCGTTTAATATTTTATTTGAAATTTGCCTTTGTTGTTCTGTAAGTTTGTCTGATAAATTTCCAAACCACTTAAGGGATTCATCGATGCTGAGCCTTGATATTTCACCTATATGTTTTTCGTCAATTTTCACTGTAAGTGCTTCTTTTCTCAATCTATAGCCAGCACATTCTTTGCAGTCAGTAACAGAACAATACCTATCAATAAGTGATGCATCGTAATCCATCTGGCGTTCTAGGATACTGACCAAACCTTGAAATTTCATTTCTCTAGAGCCAAAAAGTATTAAATCCTTCACTTTTTGGTCTATATTCTTCCACGGAACATCAAGGCTAAATTTGCAATTTTCAGCCAGTGATAGAATTGCATTTTTTAGCAATCCATAGTTTGTATGCACTTGACGGAACATTGATCCAATTGGCTTTAAAGCACCTTCAGATATCGAGAGCGTTTCGTCTGGCACTATTAGCTTTGCATCAACACTTAGTTTTTTACCGAGCCCACTGCATGAACTGCATGCACCGTAGGGGCTGTTAAAAGAAAACAATCTTGGCTCTATTTCTTCAAGAGTAAAGCCAGACTCAGGACATGCAAAATTCTCTGAGAAAGTTAAAGTTTGACCATTTTTATACTCGGAATTGTGGTTATCAGGTAAGTTCACTATTTCTGCATACATTAAGCCATGGCCCAGCCTCAATGCTGATTCTATACTGCCTGGTAGTCGATTTCCTATATCATCTGACATGGAGATTCTATCTGCAATAACAAAAATATCATGTTTCTTGTTTTTGTCGAGTTTAGGCAAGTCATCTATATTGTATGTTTCACCATCTATTTTTAGTCTCACGTAACCCTGCTTTTTAATTTCCAATATCTCTTTGAAGTGCTCTCCTTTTCTGCCACGCACAATAGGAGCAAGTATATATATTTTAGTTTCTAAAGGTAATGCTATAATAGTATCTACAATTTGAGATACAGCCTGTTTCGTTATTGGCAACCCAGTTACAGGCGAATAAGGTATTCCCACTCGTGCATATATCAAACGTACATAATCGTAAATTTCAGTAACGGTTCCAACAGTTGATCTTGGATTTTTTGAGATCGACTTTTGATTAATTGATATTGCAGGAGAGAGACCTGTGATTGACTCAACATCTGGTTTATCTTGAATATTAAGAAATTGACGTGCATAAGCCGATAGACTTTCGACGTATCGGCGTTGGCCTTCTGCATAAATCGTATCGAATGCAAGGCTAGACTTACCAGAACCACTTAGTCCAGTTATAACAACTAACTTATTTTTTGGTATATTGACATCAATACCCTGCAAATTATGCTCTCTTGCACCTTTAACTCTGATCATACTTCATGTACCTTTGACCATTACAGCCTCAAAATACATAAACTCACAACAACTTGCTACTAATTTTTTCAACTGTTATGGAAAACGAAGTAGCATAACTAGCGCAAAACATTTTGCCACACAACTATATGAACATCTGTTTTCGCCAAGTTAGTTCGTACAACAAATGGTGTCATAAAAGTATGTTTTCTACAATCTCATCAAAAACATGCTTACCAATTTTTGGAAACAGGAAATTTTATTTTATATAAAATATAGAATTTTGATAAATTTAACTTTTTTGTGAGATTATGCAGTGATAAAAATAAATTGAGAGGGAAAGGTTATGGCAATAGAGAAGGAGAAGTTTTTTGAAATAATAAATGAGGTAAGTGAAAGTAGCGATTTGGATGAAGATAATTTACTTGAAAAAATAAAGAATGAGTTAAAAGGAAAAGATGCAGGAGAGTACAACAAGTTTAGTAAAAATTTTAGTAAAGAACATCAATTTAGTATAAAAATTTCAGAAGAAGCTGCAGAAGATTGGACGTTGTTACATCTTGCTACAGCATGCAACAATATGTTAATAGTGGAACTTTTACTAAAAAAGAAAGCAAGTGTTAGCGCTCGAGTAAAAGATGGCTCTAAAAATGATGGGCTAACTGCTTTGCATATTGCTGCTTCTTGTGGACATGAAAGCATGGTAAAACAACTACTAAGTGATGATCGAGTTAATCCTTCGTTAAAAAGCAAAAATAAGACTCCAAGGGAGGTGGTTGGTAATATAGAAAATAAAGAAGCTATAGTAAAAATGTTAAAGGAAGCAGAACAAAATTTTTGTACAAAGCATGAGAAAAAAACTGCTGCACCAGCAGATGTTATAAATTCTGTGAAACAATATGATACCATACGTAGTGGTGCACAGGCTCCTGTTACGTGTGGAAGTAGTGACAGTATAGTAAGTGAGCAATACTTACATGCTGGTGTTAAGAATATGGTAGAAAAATTTGAGTCACCGCAAATAGGAAGTGTTACATATTGTAATAGTTTAGACTTGATCTGACAAGCAAACAAAGTAAGATAA
>NZ_JAFEVF010000034.1:0-8346 GCF_048054115.1 Wolbachia endosymbiont of Nasonia vitripennis
TAATGATCTTCTTTCCTATGGTTTATAGATGCGACAGAACCTTTTTTTTGACTCTGTTGAATTAAAAAGGCTAACTACAGAACGGCCAACTCAGTCTAGTCTTGTAACGGCTTACTAAGGATTCTTTAAATATCGATCCTCAAAAAAATCGGCGTAGGTTTAGGCAGTGTAATGCCTAAGCTTACACATGCGTTGCACAGAGATTTTAAATCACGTTGTTCTTTTGGAATTTGCAACTGATCGAGTATCATTTTTGCTGACTTTGGAGCAATTGGCTGCAGCAAAATGCCAATCATTCTAATGTATTCAAGTAATTTGTAGATTACTAAATCCATGCGCTCTCTATCGGTTTTACTGAGTGTCCAGGGTGCACTTTTATCTATGTAAGCATTGGCCTTGGAAGAGATATTGATAATCAGGAGTATAATCTGGTTAAATTCATACTTTGATAGATGATCCATTACTTGATCAATTATGGCTTTGCAATTTGGTAAACTCTCATCATCTTTAAGCAAATTGCGATCGACCACTGGTACAACTCCAAAGCATTGCTTGTGCAGAAATGAAATTGTTCTTTGCACTAAATTGCCTATATTGTTTGCCAGCTCTGAGTTTATGCGGCTGATCATGTTCTTCTTACTGAAATTACCATCTTGACCGAAACTTGCTTCCCGAAGGAGAAAATAGCGTAGTTGATCAACACCAAACTCTTCTGCCAGACCAATTGGATCTATAACGTTACCAAGGGATTTGGATATTTTTTCCCCCTCGTTCAGCCACCAACCATGAACTGCAATTTGCTTTGGCAGTGATAAATCTGCTGCAAGGAGGATCGCTGGCCAGTATACAGCGTGAAAACGCAATATGTCTTTACCGATCACATGAACGTTGAAGGAGTTTGTCCAAAATTTCTTATATTCCTCATCTTCTATATTAGGAAAGCCTATTGATGTGAGATAGTTAGTGAGCGCATCTATCCAAACATAAATTACGTGCTTGTCATTCCCTGGTACTTTTATTCCCCAATTAAAACTAGTACGAGAAATCGAAAGGTCAGTAAGTCCTGATTTTACAAACGATACCACCTCGTTTTTTCTGCTCTCAGGAAAGATGAAATTCGGCTGATTTTCGTATAACTCTAGTAATTTATTTTGCCAACTTGACAAACGAAAAAAGTAGCTCTCTTCTTTTATCCACTGAACTTCAGCACCTGTTGGTGCTCTGCCATCTATCAACTCTGATTCCTGATAAAACGCTTCATCACGAACTGAATACCAACCTGAGTAAGAATTCAGATATATTTGCCCTCTCTCTTCAAGCCTATTCCATAGAGCTATAACTGCTTTTTCATGACGTTCTTCTGTGGTGCGAATAAAATCATCATAATAAAAGTTCATTAGCTCAGCCAATTTTCTGAACGTAACACTTATTTCATCTGTAAATTCTTTTGGCTCTATTCCCTTTACCTTAGCCGCTTTTTCAATTTTCTGTCCATATTCATCTGTACCAGTAGTAAATTTGACGTTCTTTTCAGCTAATTTCATAAATCTAGCTGTAACATCACAGATAAGGGAAGTATATGCGTGGCCGATATGTGGCTTGTCGTTTACGTAATATATTGGCGTAGTGACGTAAAAGCTCTCAAATTGCTCCATCTTGTAGTGCTTAAAGCTTTATCGTATCTGCACTAGTAATAAAAATCAATATATATCCTATCGTACAAGCAATCTGAAAAGCCATTATACCGCTGCGTTTTGCAGCGGTATAATGTGAGTAACTTACGTTTGAGTTGCTATGATATTGTTGTCCATAACTTCACAACTGTACAAACATTCGTCTGTGAAAGCAGTGTGTTAAATATTATAGCAGATTTTGCCTCAAACACAAAAATGTCATCCCAGTGCCCAGACACTGGGATCCAGAAAAATTAATTGTAAACAAACGACTATACAACATGTTCAATAAAATTACAAAAAAGCTGGATTCCAGTGTCAAGCACTGGAATGACACTATTTGCTGTACAATTTACCTTCTAAAATCAATATTCATACAATATATCCATGATTTCCAGAATGTTTTTCCGCATTAGAATGAGAAAACAACCCACCAGGTCTGGTGTCATCATAAGAAGAAGCACTTGGAACAGTATTAGGATCTTGAGAAAAGTAAGGAGGTAGTGGTGAATCATAACCTCCACAACTACGCCCTTGTCCAGGATAGCTATCTACCGCTTCTTCAGCCTTCTTAATATTTTCTGACTCTTTCTTATGTTTCATATGAAAAGCCACACCACCAGCAAGACACACAAGAGAATTAATGCCAAGAATGACTAAACCCCAAACTGGTAAGACTGGGTTAATAGCGCAACCTATCAAAGCTGCTAAAGAAATTGCACCAACTGCAAATTCTATATTTCTGAACATTTTAAGTTGACTATCTAGATAATCTATTTTTTCTGACTTTCTAGCCGTTTTTTCGCTGCTGTTGTACCAAACACACATTAAAGCATGGAAAGCAACACACGCAACTACAGCTACTATCCCTAAAGCTAATAATTTCCTGCTGTCTTCTGAGTCTTTTTTCTTATCTTCTCTGCTTTGGTAGCCAACAGTATCAAAACCAGGGTTATTTATAACTGTAGTACGACCACCAAACAGGTTGCTAAGTAGTAAATAATCCCAAAAATCTAAACCTCTATTATCGTTTATATGTACGTGCGTGACTTGAGGGCCTGTAGTTTGTTGCCTATTGCTTCTATCATATTCTGTACTGTTCTGCTCATTAGTTAGATTACTGAGCTTAAATTCCTTATACGCATCTTCAAAAATTTTATCACTCCAGTTCTCAATATTTTGCATACCACGAGAACGTAAAAATTCTTGAACACCATTGTCACTGCCATTTTCTTTTATATAGGCAAGTGCATACCTTTTTAAAACACTACTACGCATAAAAATTCCCCCAGAATTAAGATTAAATTAATAAAGACTTATTATAACAGAGTAACGTTTTCTTGTCAATTCAACCATACCCTAATACCCAGTTAATATCCTTTCCACCAATTCTTTTACTGTCGGTACGTAGCCATTCTCATAAAATGGGTCTTGCTTAAATCTGTAAACATTGTGTCCAGAAAACATGAGTTCATTTTCAACATTGCCGTCATGTACAATGTTTTGCAGTGTCTTTTGTATACAGAAACTCCGTGGATCTGGCTTTCGCCCTGTTGAATGGTCACCATGATCTTTCCAATTGCTAAACAGACAATGGCTCAAACATCCCATGCAATTAATTTGATCTTGTCTTATCTCCGCAAATTTGCTTGGTGTCACAAAAATAACAGTTGTATCTGGAGTTTTCATTGCCTCTGTATAACCTTCCTGAGTCCACTTATCTGCCAGTTCTTTGTCTTGTGCAGTAAGGTAAATCTTTCTACCTCTGCTGCCCATTGCAAATTCATTGTTAAACTCTCCGCTTGCACTTTCCGAAAATTTTATTTGACGTGAATTCCTCTCCTGTAGCTCACGTATGAAGTTATTTCTTACTGCAGATGAGTAAAACCCTGTTGGACTAAATTTGTTTAAAAATACATCACCTTCTTCTAAAGTAAGTAACTTCTTTTTCCACTCTGTAGAAATCGGGCTTTCTTTTGTTAAAAGTGGACGAGTACCAAGCTGAAAAGCTATTGGTCCGATTTGTAAATTGTCAAACCAATGTTCCCAATCCTTCAAATGCCACACTCCCCCTGCCATAACAATTGGCGTTTCAGCAAGACCAACTTCGTTCATGAAAGATCTAAGCTCTGCAACTCTTTCAAATGGAGCCTGTAGTAATTCCGGATCTTCACTATTACTTAGTCCATTGTGACCACCAGCAAGCCACGGATCCTCGTATACTACTCCACCAAGTAAAAAAGAAGATATTTTTTGGTAAGCACGTTTCCATAACGCTTTAAAAGCGCGTGCTGATGAGATAATAGGGTAATAATAAACTTGATATTTAGCTGCAATTTCTCCGAGTCTGTAAGGCATACCAGCACCGCAAGTGATGCCATGAACTAAGCCTTTTGCTTTTTCTAATATACCATGAAGTACATGTTCTGCTGCCCCCATTTCCCAAAGCACATTCATATGTACTCTCCCATGGCCTTTTGATATTTCATTTGCTATTTTTACTTGACTAACTCCAGCCTCAATGCTATATTTAATTAATTCTTCGTGCTTTTCATTTCTTGTTTTACCTTTATAAATTAGTGGTACCAGCTCGCCATTGCCATCGATAAGTTTAGCATTTGCACCAGAAAACGTACCAACAGCATCCGCTGCAGCAAATGCCCCACTTGATCCTCCATCACTGATTGCAATACCTTTACCGCCCTCAATGATTGGCCACACTTCTTTCCCTGAAATCACTATCTTTTTTATCTTATCTTTCAAAATTTCCTCTTAATCTTTCACTCTATTTTACTTAATTACTAAAAAAATAATAGCTTTTCTTTTTATACCTATGCATTCAGTTTTAAATAGGCATAGGAGATGCTATAAATATAGTTTTATAAGAAATTTGCTATATGATCATAGGTTTAACAGGTGGGATTGCAGTTGGAAAGAGCTTTGTAGCCAATTGCTTTAAAGAATTTGGTGCCGCTTTGTTTGATGCCGACTCTGTCGTGCACCAGCTTTATAAAGTGGACAAAAACATAATAAGTTATGCAGAAGAAAAATTTCCTGGGGTGGTAGTAAATGGTAAAATAGACAGAGCAGTATTGTCTGAATATTTTTTAGCCTATGATGAAAATTGGAAACAATTCCAATCTTTAGTGCATTCCGTTGTGCGAAATGAATTAGAAATTTTTATTGCTCAGGAGAAAAAAAATGATAGAAAATCTCTAGTTCTAGACATTCCACTCTTGCTGGAAACAAGATTCCGTTTATATTGCGATTTTATTGTTTTTATCCATGCAGATAGCGCTGTACAAGCTCAAAGGCTCAGTGAGCGTAATATGGATAAAGAAAAGCTGAATCTAATGTCCAGTATTCAGCTACCTATTGAAGAAAAAAGGCAAATGAGTGATTTCATCATCGATACCAGCGCAAATGTTTTTTCTCAAGTGAAAAAAATAGTGGATTCATTAAACCTAAACACGTAGCTTTACGTCATACCGTCACTTGGCCGCTAACAAGCAGCGGGATGACGGTTGTCAGGGTAGTACCTTCTCCTGTCATCCCAGTGCTTGACACTGGGATCTAGCTTTTTGGTAATTTTATCGAAAATGTTTGCTCGTTTACAATCAATTTTCCTGGATCCCAGTGTCTGGGCACTTGGGATGACACCCTACTTAACCGTCATACCGCCGCGGTATCTCTTAGCCACTAACACGTAGCGGGATGACGATTGTCGATAAATCTAAGTTACTTTAGCAACAGTTATTCTCCACCAGATTACTCCGAATTTTAGCTGTACTATCAGCAGATTTTACCATTAAAATCTCAAACCTTGAGCCTGCGTTCAAAAATGATTCAACTGACTTACCGAAAAAATCATATCTCCACCCCTTGAATAGTTTATCTATCTGCCCAGATATTGAACCAGCTAACTCATCTTTTGATGAAACTAACTTTCTTGATATGTTATTTTCCTTACATTTGCTCTCTAAAATAATCGAGAGTATATCAAATACAGATTTATCATAATTATCTGACAGAGTATAATTTTGCTGCACAAACTCCTTCTCATTCTCATTGAAAATATTCATAAATTCTAATAAATCTTCCTCTTTTATATTTTTTGTGTTCCTCTCAAGATCATCTAAAACCTCGTCAATACGCTCCACATTTTTTTCAATAAGACCAATTATTACAGCATTATTAATTACTTTATTACGGTTGATGTTATAGCGTTGTGCTAAAGTCTCTTGCCACTCACTCACTGCTTTAACAACTAACATTAGCCTCGGATTTGCTTCATAGTTAAATTTAATCCTCCTCCATGCATCTTTTGGACTATGCAAATACTTATTTATATCAACCAATAATTCCATCTCTTCTTGAAACCAACTCATCCTATTACTTTCTTCAAGTTTATTGCACAATATTTGGTATAGATCATATAGATATACCACGTCGTTTATTGCATAGTCTAGTTGATCCTCAGACAATGGACGCCTTAACCAGTCTGAATTTTTAGCTTTAATTTTATCCAGTGCTATTCCTTGATATTGCTCTACTACTTTTGAATAACCAATAAAGTCATGATAATAATGGCAAAACATAGCAGCAACTTGGGTATCAAAAATAGGAGTGGGAACACATTTAAACACAGTGAGTAAGGATTCTATATCCTGCCGGCAGCTATGAAACACTTTGATTATTCCCTGATTTAGCATCATTTTCTTAATGAATGATAAATCAATTTCTGGCACTAATGCATCTACAATAAAACTCTTCTCTCCGTAAGAAATTTGAATTAACGATAATTTTGGGTAGTAGGTTAAATTATTTCTAATGAACTCCGTGTCAATTGCTATAAATTTTGGATCTTTTTCCATCAATTCTTTACATGCATTTTCCAGTTCCGATGTCGTACTAATTAGCATATATTTTTTATTCAGTGGCTATATTTTACCACTTATATTAAATCTTTACAATTGATTGAAATTGAGAGCACAATTGTATAATAACTAACTCTTCTGTAAATATACAGTTTTGCCAGACACAACGGTACGTACTACGTGCCCTTTCACTTTGCGTCCACCGAAAGGCGAATTCTTTGATTTACTAGCAAAGTTGTCAACTTTAATTTCCCATTCATGATCCAAATCAACTAAAATTAAGTCCGCTACAAGGTTTTTCTGTATGCGGCCACGTGGCATATGTATGATATCTGCAGGCTTATATGTCAATTTTGCAAGCACATCAAGTAGACCCATTTGTCCACTATGATATAGTTCAAGTGAAAGGGGCAGCATTGTTTCAAGGCCAATAATACCAAATGCAGCATTTTCAAGTGGCAGATCTTTAGAACTAAGATCATGCGGAGCATGATCGGTTGCAATGCAATCAATCACACCTGTCTTTAAACCTTCAATCATAGCTAAACGATCCTCTTCAGTGCGAAGCGGCGGGTTCATTTTTGCGATTGCTCCGTGTTGTTTTACTATATCTTCAGTTAAAGTAAAGTGATGAGGAGTTACTTCACACGTAACATTTAATCCCAAATCTTTTGCACGTTTAATAGCATCAAGTGAATCTTTTGAAGAGACATGTAAAATATGGTAGTGTACATTTTCTATGTTCTTCATTAGCAGTATATCACGAGTTACCATAACCGATTCCGATGCACTCAAGATTCCCTTTACTCCCAATTCTTCAGAAATCTTACCCTCGTTAATTACGCCACCAGCAGATAGATTCAAATCCTCTGCGTGTTGAGCAATAGGAACACCAAGCATACTTGAATAAAGCAGTGCCTGTCTCATAATCATTGGATTCATAACTGGCATACCATCATCGGTGAACCCAACTGCACCTGCTTCCTTTAAGAGTGCCATTTCAGTTAATTTTTCTTCCGAAGTGGTGATTTTAGCGTAAAATTGAACATTCACATGCGAAGTTTCAAATGCTCTATATTTCAAATACTTAGCCAAGACAACACTATCAATCGCTGGAACAGTGTTTGGCTGGCAAACTACAGTTGTAACGCCCCCTGCAGCTGCAGATTTGCTGCCTGTATGTATAGTTTCTTTATGCTCTTGACCTGGTTCACGAAAATGTACGTGAATGTCAATAAGGCCTGGCATTAGAACAAGCCCTTTACAGTCTATTATTTCATCAACTCCACTTGTTGAAAATAATGATTCGCCAAAATCAACAATTTTACCCCCTTCAGTCAATAATGAACCTTTTATATCAAGTTTAGTTTCCGGGTCGATAATACGAGCATTGGTATACGCAATTTTATAGCCTTCCTTTTGCCCTGTCTGCAATAAATTCCAAATCATATTTGAGTATCGATTATAAAATAAATCTAAAGTTTTTTTAGTAAAATACAACCAAATTAAAGTGATGATATAAAACTAGCAATAAAGAATATTTAAATTAATACTCAAGCAGCTATTCTATAACTACCATTTTCGATTTCAACGTTATTAAGTGCGGTATTTGCGTTATAAGAACAGTCACATCCTACTGCAAGAAAAGTTAATGCAGCTACAGCAAGCGAAACACACATTGCTAAATGAACCATTGTTAGACTTGTACCAACAGCAAATGCTCCAGATAATACAAAAGAAACAGAAGCATAATTTGTAATAGTTTAGACTTGATCTGACAGGCATGAATTAACTGA
>NZ_JAFEVF010000035.1:0-7705 GCF_048054115.1 Wolbachia endosymbiont of Nasonia vitripennis
AACCTTTTTTGATAGTATGCATATTGCTTATCAGAAAAATATTGATAGCATTAAACAGGATGCTGATTTTGGTTTTGACTTTGTTAATTCTTCTGTCAGTTAATTCATGCCTGTCAGATCAAGTCTAAACTATTACATCTTTGCGCAAGCCTTTTAGCAATATTACTAGTTAATAAAATAGCAACAACATTGCTGGAAACTAAAATAGTAAACAGAGATGATATTCCCGCAATCATAAATTCAGCTTGAGTTTTTGTCATATTCACCTTATCGGTGAATATATCTATCTTTTTCTGACTGTATTCGTACATTAAGTGGCTTAATCCACTACTGAAGAGAATAAATATCATTACTTCATTCATCTTATAAAAACCCCTATATATGTCACGAGAATATTCAATAAGAGAATAATCAAAAAAAGCTATTCCTAATATCCCAGCAATAACCATATTAATAGCTAATGTTACCAGAGTGTTTATTTCAAATAAACCCATAATTATTAAAGATATATAAGGGATAATTTTGACTATGGATAAATAATTCAGACTTGAGATAGAAACAACTTCTGTACTATTTGAAATTATTACTAGATAAATAAGTATTATAAGACCTGTAACAGATCCTGTCTTGAAAGTGAGTTTTATTTTATCCTTTACTGAAGCTCCTTGTGAAGAAGTAGCAGCAATAGTAGTGTCAGATATCATTGAAAGGTTGCTGCCAAACATAGCTCCACCTATCACAGCTCCAACACCCACTGCACAATCAAAAGCTCCATTTTGTGCTAAATTAACAGCTATTGGTGTTATAAGTGCAATAACTCCGATTGATGTGCCGATTGCACTTGAAATAAAAGTAGAAAGTAAAAACATTCCAGGAAGTAATAATCGTGCTGGAAGAAAGCGAATAGTTAAGTTAGTAATAACATTTATACTACCAAGCGATTCAGTAATAGTAGAAAATGCTCCAGCAAATAGAAAAATCAAACACACGGTAAGAGTAGTTTTATTACCCATACCTTTTATAAGTGTATCAATACTATGCTGAATTTTGTTTTTATTGAATAGAACAGCAAAAAATAATGCTGGTAATAAGCAAATTAACGGTGAAATTTGATGAAGAGGATTGCCAAGTCCGATAAAAGAAAAATAAATACCACTTCCAAGGTATAAAGCTAGAAAGATAATGAGAGGAAGAAATGCAAACACTTATCGTAGTTGAACAAATCGGAAGTATACTAGAACAAGCTATTTTAAGCAATCATCAATATATTGTTTTTCTACCAATTTTGAACATCTTAAGCCATCTACTTTTGAATAAATTCCATTTGCATTTCTTGTATACTATCCTCTATTTGCTTTATTTGTTCTATTAGCCTTTCCTCTAAGTCAAAATTACCGCCCAGCCTTGCTTTAATTTTTTCTTCTTGTAATACATTTAATTCTTTCCGTAATACTATGTTATTCCAAACAGTTTCTGCCGATCTCTTCTCACTTAATTGACTATTTAGTACGCTAGTTTTTTCAAATATAAACTTTATAACACTAGACTCCTGTAGCAGAATTTCTTTATTAAAGTTGCTCTCATTAGTTACCATATTAATTACGCACTGTTGTAATTTTTTCATCTCATTAGTAAATTCGAAATGAGAAAATTGCTCAAAAAATATAGGACGGTTCAAGATTTCAGGAAATTCTACGGCTATACGCAAAATTATGGCCTGATTTTGCTCTGCTTCAATTAGCTCTGGAGATTTATTGTAAAGATACTCACCTTTTGTTGCTTTGCTATTAAAAATCAGCTTTTTAAAGTTTCTTCTTAATTCACTGACCTTATTGTAAAAATAATCTCTATAATACCTTCTAATACTGCTGTTACCGATAGCATTGACATATTTCATGAACTTGTGCTCAAGAATTGAATATTTTTCCGGAGCAAATTTTTCATAATTTTGCAAATTGCTACCAATTATGTGATGCCATAAATATTCAGAGTGCAGTTCTGTTGAGCGGTTAAAAGCGGATAGTACATCTTCCGTCTTATATTCTAGTTCATTGCATATATCGTATGGGTCCTTGTTGCTTGGCAAAGTCACGAACTTCAATGTGTATCCAGGCTCCAGTATCGGCAGAACAAGTTCTGCAATTCGAATAGCAGCATGACATCCAGGACTATCGCCATCCATACAGATAGAAATTTCTTTAGCAAGTTTCCAAAGATTTTTTATCTGCTCTGCAGAAATTGCGGTACCAAGCGGAGCAACTGTATTGCTAATTCCCGCTTGATGTAGTGCTATTACATCCATATATCCTTCAACAACAAATAGATGCTGTTTTTTGCGTATTTCACTCAAAGCAAAGTTTAATCCATATAAATTTTCTCTTTTCTTAAAGAGCTGACTCTCTGGGCTGTTTAGATACTTCGGCTGTTGCTCAGAGTTCAGCGCACGTCCGCCAAAACCAATAACTTTGCCCGTGATGTTGTGTATAGGAAATATCAGCCGATCATAGAAATAATCACGAGAATTCTTATTTATTAACCCAACATCGATCAAAATCTCGTCTTTAATACCAGAGGAGTTCAAATATTCCTTCAAGCCAGAACTTGGTGCATAACCTATCTTAAATTTATCTATGATTTTGAGTGAGATCTTGCGCTGCCTTAAATAAGCCATAACACCTCGATTTTTCTGCGCGAACCAACTTGCAGCTAAATTCAGTGCTGAAAACAGTTTGTCATTTTCTTTAGCAAAGCTGAGGTTTTTGGGTAACTCAACACCTGCAACAGATGCCAATTTTTCCAACGCTTCCTTAAAACTTAAGCCCTCAGTTTGTGAAATAAATTCAAACGCATCACCATGAGCTGAGCAACCGAAACAGTAATATAAGCCCTTAACATTGCTGACCGAAAAAGATGGAGTTTTTTCGTTATGAAATGGGCAGAGTCCAACAAAACTATCTCCTCTTTTTATTAACCTAACTTTTTTTCCTACTATGTCGGACAACAATAATTTTGACTTTATAATATCTATATGATCCATTTTACCGAATGAGTAGTGGTAGGATAAAAATTATATAGAATTTATGCATATCTGACTCGAAATTTATTCAGAAAGATCAGGAGAGCTTGACAAAAAGCTCAAAATAAATTACCCATATAAATACCCTTAAGTTGCAATTTCTTATATGTCAGATGTGATATCAGTTGCTTCAGACCACGCAGGTTATGAACTAAAATCAGAAATAAAGGCTTACTTGGAAACTTTAGATTATACAGTGATAGACCGTGGATGCACTGCTGAACAAAAGAGTGTAGACTACCCTGACTATGCTGCTGAAGTTGTAGAAGATATAACAAACAAAAAAGCAAATTATGGAATATTAATTTGCGGTACAGGTTTGGGCATGAGTACTGTGGCAAATCGTTTTGAAGGAATCTACGCTGCTTTATGTAATAGTGTTGAGATCGCAAAATTAGCTCGCGAGCATGGCAACGCGAATATACTTTGTCTTGGTGCAGGGTTTACTGCGAGTGGATTAGCAAAAGACATAGTCAAACAATTCCTCGAAACAGAATTTTCAAAAGAAAGTAGACATAAAGAACGCCTTGATAAACTTAGCAATATTAGCAAGAAAAAAACCACAAAAACTTATAACGAAGATGAAATATCAAAATTCGCTAAAATAGCAGGTGAATGGTGGAATGAGAATGGCAAATTCAAGCCATTGCACATGATGAATCCTGTGAGAGTATCATACATCGTTGAGAAAATAAAAGAATTAAAAAAATGCGATTTAAAAGAACTATCATTGCTCGATGTTGGTTGTGGTGGTGGCATTTTGTCAGAGTCAATGGCGCGTATTGGTATTAGCGTTGCAGGAATAGATGTATGTGAGGAAAACATAAAAGTGGCACAGTCGCATGCGAAGAAAGTAGGGTTAAATATAGAATACACACACACTAGCATTGAAGAGCTAAGCAATGACAAGAAGTATGACGTGGTTTTGTTGATGGAAGTGGTTGAACATGTCGATAATTTAGAGTTTTTCATGAAAAAAGCAATAGAGCTGTTGAAGCCAGAAGGGCTAATTTTTATATCGACGATAAATAGAACTATTAAATCCTTCTGTCTTGCAATAGTCGGCGCAGAGTACATATTAAACTGGCTGCCAAAAGGCACACATAATTGGAATAAATTTCTCAAGCCATCAGAAATTGCAAATCATCTAAGGGAAAACAATGTAACACTACAAGATATGACTGGTATGGAATATAATGTAATAAAGCGTGAATGGAACTTGACCAAAGGTGTGGATGTTAATTATATACTTTGTGGAAACGTTGTAATTTGAAATCTCATTCAAGTACTAGAAGGTAATGCAAATATTTTAGGCAGTTTTACTTTACTTAGCAGCTAATTTATCATATGTATTTCCATAGGATATCGCTATATTAGAATATGTTACAATTACTAACCTTACTTGCTGTTATCACTTTGGTTGTATTTTTTGGTCATCTAGTTCCAATGGAAGTGAAAACCTTCTTGTATTCAATAAGCCTTAGTATAAAAGAGATCTTACTATTTATAATGCCTTTTATTGTTTTTGCATTAATCTTTAGTAGTGTTAACAATCTTAAGCAGTCGGCTATAAAGTTTATATTGTTACTTATTATAACGATTTTCTTGTCGAATCTAGCTTCAAGTTTAATAGCTTATTCTGTTGGGCATTTCATCACACAAAACACTTATTCAATACAAGATATAACATATGAAGAAACAATTATTCCTTTATGGTCATTTAGTATACCTGCATTGCTTTCTAATTTTTATGCCCTTGCTTGTGGATTTGTGTTAAGCATATTAGTGTCCACAATATTACCAAAAAAAAGCAAAGAGCTCTCGAACAAAATGTTAGATTTAACTCTCTTTATTTTGAAGACATTTTTGACGCCAATTATTCCAATGTTTGTACTTGGTCTTGCTTTAAAAATGGAACATGATCAGGTTTTACCCATAATATTTAAGGATTACTCAATAATTTTTATTATTATATCATCTGCAACCTACCTTTATGTTTTTCTCTTATATGGAGCAGCAAATTCGTTCAAGATCACAAGCTGGATAGCTAGTATAGGTAATATGATACCAGCATTTATTACTGCAATGAGCACAATGTCTAGTAATATAGCTATGCCGCTTACTCTTGAAGGAAGCAAAAAAAATGTAAAGCAGCATGATATAGCATCGTCTGTTGTGCCAATAACTGCTAGCTTTCATTTAGTAGGTGATTGCTTTTTTATTATAATACTATCAATGATAATGACTTTTGGTGGTGCATTGTCTGCAACAGACTATGTGACTTTCCTTCTCTACTTTCTGTTATTTAAATTTGCTATTGTTGCAGTTCCAGCGGGAGGGATTATGGTAATGTTGCCTGTTCTTGAGAAGTATCTTAAATTCTCCCCAGAGATGCTTTCATTAATTACAGCATTGTATATAGTGTTTGACCCAATAATAACTTCAGCAAATGTTATGGGTAACGGTGCGTTCACTATGATGTTTACAAAGCTCTATGATAAGCTTAAGTGATGTCCATTCTAGCAATTAATACTGTAGGTGCTGGTAGTTCAATAGCAGTAATTGATTACGATGGTAATTGTTTTGTAGAACGCAATTCTGCAAACAATAGTCATGCAGAATCATTTTTTCAAATACTGAATACTTTGTTTGATAAGCATAATTACAGCTACGATAAAATAGACCATTTAGCAGTGATAGTTGGACCAGGAAGTTTTACTGGAATCAGAGTTGGTATATCAACTGCACAAGGTATAAATCTTGCTACAAATAAGCCGTTATATGGGGTTAGTGCCCTGGAAGCTCAAGCATATGCAATATCGCTACTTTGTACAAATAGCAAAAAAAATATTAAAGCTATAATCGAAGATGATCAAAAGTTTTATACGCAGTTATTTGATTTCAATTTGTTACCGCTATCAAATCCTGCTGTAGTAAGTGAACTCCAGCCTGAAACGCACTGCATTACATATATGGATTGCAGTTTACCAAAGTTGGATGCTAGCCATGCAGGGCTATTAGTCCGTTATAGACTAAAAAATAAACAAAAATTAAATGGAGTTGAGGCTCTATATTTAAATGAGCCTCAGTATATGAAATCGTTGCCTATTGCGTAAACACTATTAATTTGGCCAAGTTTGTACATCTGACTTACTATTTCTTCTGCTACTTCTTTTATACTCATATTTGAATTTTCTACCTCTATAGAGCATTTTGTGGTACAAATAAATCTTCCTCCCTAAATTTAATACTATTTATATTAGTAACCTTCCTATTTTTTCTTTGCTTTTTTGATATAGTACGCTCTTGTAATATCAATGGATTGCACCTAAGTACTATAGGGAGGATTTTTGTGCTCATTTTTTTACTAAGTTCTACTACTGAGTTATATATTCTTATGTTGTAATCATTATTTTTAATTAATTCATCAACAAATATATAATTTTTTGAGTCAATAGGATAGGCTTCTATTGCCTGAAACATAACATGTGTAGTGTTATATATTCTATCTCGAGCTTCTTTGGAAGTTTGATTATATTCAAGTCCACTTACAATTACTGCATTTATCATACTAGATAATACTATTGCTGTAGAAAGTTTACCACTTCCTGGAAGACCAGTGATATATATGAAAAATTTTGTTAGCTGTTTTTTTATGTCAACGTTTATCATATTATTTTTAATATTAAAACCTACAATTATAATAACATAAAAACAAGGCTTTAAAACATATGAAATATTACATAAAAAGTCGTTTTTATAGTTAAAATACTATGTAATCTAGAAATGTAAACTCTAATCACCTAAGGCAAGTAAAAGTGCTTAGTATTTTAACGTAGGTTCACCTTTTAGTTTGTAATAAACTTTTTTTTACGTATAAATCTTTAGAAAATTTTAGTCAAGAGCTATGTTATTAACAAATAGTGAGTTGAAAAGAGACCTAGTTAACGCCTATCAAATTTTATCTTATCTTAAATTAGATGATCATACGTATACTCATCTCTCTGTACGTTCTGAAGATAAAAAGTCATTTTATGTTTATCCGTTTGGTATACGTTTTTATGAAGTAGATGAAAGTTCATTGATGAAAGTATCGTTTGATGGGAATATAATTGAAGGCAAAGAATATCAATATAATAAAACTGGCTATGTAATCCATGGCTTCATTTATCAAGCAAGGAAAGATATTCAAGCAATTTTTCATCTACATACACCTTCTATTGTAGCAGTTTCTTCTCTCAAGGATGGATTACTCCCAATAAGTCAGTGGGCGCTGCACTTTTATAATAAGGTATCTTACCATGATTATAATTCCCTGGCACTTGATGATACAGAAGGAAAAAGATTAATAGCTGATTTGAAAGAAAATTTTGTGATGTTAATGCGCAATCATGGATCTATAACATGTGGTCAGACTATACAAGAAGCAATGTTTTATACGTATCACTTAGAACAAGCTTGTAAAACTCAATGCCTGACGCTAGCAATGTGTAATAGTTTAGACTTGATCTGACAAGCAAACAAAGTAAGATAAAAATATAGACAAGTTTTAAAGGAAAGGAGTGTCAGATATGAATACAACACAAGAAAAAATACTAAAACCAAAGTTGGGATTGCTAGAACTTGCAA
>NZ_JAFEVF010000036.1:0-7446 GCF_048054115.1 Wolbachia endosymbiont of Nasonia vitripennis
GCTTTGCAAGTTCTAGCAATCCCAACTTTGGTTTTAGTATTTTTTCTTGTGTTGTATTCATATCTGACACTCCTTTAAAACTTGTCTATATTTTTATCTTACTTTGTTTGCTTGTCAGATCAAGTCTAAACTATTACAACTCACCTCTGCCTTCTTTTAACGATACCCATGCAGTAAATGATTTATCTTTCTTTTCCTCTCAACCTCACATCTACAGAATCATTACCTGTATATTCAGCAATTCCTTTTCGAATTACACTCAGAAATTTCTTAGTTTCTTCATCATTGTCACTCAAAAAAAGCTCCTTATTTTCATGTGACCGGGATGGATCATTGAGATTCTCCAATGCTTTAGCTAAAGTTATATAGTTATATATACGTGTCCTGTTGTTATAAGGTGTCCCTAATTTATAAATTTTAGGAGTTAATTGAGAAACTTGATCGAAATTCATTATTAAAGTTTCATTTGCATTATGCATAGCGCCTCCAATTTTACATAATAAACTTAAGATAAAATATCCTAATTTTAGGATAGGTATATAATCTATCAAGTCAATAGTTAAACTAAAAAATTTTGATTATAATTTACTATGTATAAAATACGCTCTTAAACTATGCTGAAAATAGTCATAATAGGCCTTCCAAATGCAGGCAAGTCAACTCTATTTAATAGGCTAGTAAGAAGAAAAGCAGCGGTAGTTAGTGACATTCCAGGAGTAACGAGAGATAGGCGTGAAGGAATTGGAAGAATTAGTGATTTAGAGTTTAAAGTTATAGATACAGGAGGATGGAATGACCAAACCAGTTTTTCACTACAAGTTATTGAACAAATAGAGTTTTCTTTATTAAGCGCAGATGTAATTTTTTTTCTTGTTGATGCAAAAGTGCAAAACGAGCAGAACAAAGAGTTTGCAAAGTGGCTGAAGAGAAAAACGAACAAACCTGTAATACTAATAGCAAACAAATGCGAAAGTCATAAATCGGAAAATGTTGATTATTTGCAGTTCTTCAACTTCATAGGTCCGGTGTACATCTCAGCCGAACATAATCTTGGTATGATTGATCTTTATGATGTATTAGCTGGTGTTATTGAAGATTTTAACAAAAAAACTGAGCTGCCTGAAAGTGAGTCCATTAGACTGAGGATTGCGATCATCGGTCGCCCAAACGTTGGAAAATCAACTTTTTTAAACAGTTTACTTGCAGAAAATAGACTAATAGTAAGCTCAAAACCTGGTACCACGCGTGACTCTGTGGATATCTCATACGACCATAATGGAAAATTAATCACTCTCATCGATACTGCAGGAATCCGCAGAAAGGCAAATGTTGTTGACAACTTAGAATCAAGATTCGTTGAAAAAAGCATGGAGTCAATAAAGCGCTCTCATGTGGTAGTTTTAATGCTAGACTCTCTGCTTGGCATTGAGCAGCAGGATTTATCAATTGCTGAAGCTGCGATTAAAGGCGGGAAGGGAATTATCATTGTTTTAAATAAGTGGGATTTAATAGGTAAGGATGACAGAAGTAAGTTAATAAAATTTGTCAAACAACAGGAAGTGACTCGGTTATTTTTGGAAGTGCCAACTGTAACAATTTCTGCGTTGAAAGGTATGCGCTGCGGTGATGTGATAGATAAGTGTCTTGAAGTAAGTGAATCCTTGAACAAGAAGATCAGCACTGCAAAACTGAATAAGTGGCTAATAGATGCCGTGGAAAAACATTCTCACCCACTTATAAAAGGTAGAGCAATTAAAATGAAGTATATTGCTCAAATTGGCACCAAACCTCCAGCTTTTTCTTTGGTATGCAACGTCCCGGAAAGTGTTGATGAGAGTTATAAACGTTATTTGACTAATGGTCTTAGAAAAAACTTCTTTGTTGAAGGCGTACCAGTCAGATTGCTTTTGAAAAAGAATAAGAATCCCTATGTAAAGTAGGTAATCTTGTTTTATTAATAATATAGTTTTTTATCTTATTAATATTATTAACAAATAAACAATATTACTTAAATAAGTAGTTGATAAGTTAATATTATATAGTAAAATATTAACTTATTTAGTGCTTTTGCTATGAATTATAAAGGACAAGATTTAAGGCCTGGATCTCCACATACTTTCACGGTTGATACACCTTTAGTATTTCAGTGGCTTCCAAGGCGATATGGATATCCGATCCCAGAAAAATATTTGGAGAGATTGAGCGAATGGGCAAAAAGAGAAGATACGCGTGTAGTGAAGTTAGTAATAAATGGATCTGGTTTTACTCCTACGCAACGTAAAGAGTTGGAGAATAAAATATTAAACAGAGAGTTTAACCCAAACAAAAACATAGAGCTTATAGACTTTAATGAGCTGGATTTAGGAGAGTATGAATTTAGCTTTCACTTACAAACAGATAAGAAAACAGAACTATCTAAATGTCCTTTATACACTGTATCTCAATATTTCAAAGATCTATACTCTATTCCAGAAAGTAAAAGATTATCTTTTGGTGTTGAGATAGACAGTATGCGTATATTTATGTTGTTGGTATTGAAATCTCCTATGATCTATTTTGATTTTGATATTTTACCTAAGGAAGACAAAAAACTTGGTGAGATTCAGGCTAGCCAGGGCTTTTTGGTTGCTGAAAATGACAAGACAGGTCACGACTATGACGGTATAACAAATATTGAGAATGCTATAGTTGCTGTAAGTGATGCTGGTAAAGTAAAGGTTACGGAATTTTATAATGAGATAAAGCATAGATTTCAAAAGTATTATCCTACTCTCCGATCATCACCGCATCACATTTATACACTAATGGAAAATATTGTATATAACAGTCCTATTAATGAGGTTCTTCCTACTTCTGATTATACAAGTCTTAGCGAACATCTTAATAGATTACAAGAAGAGAAAAGATTGCTTATAAAAGAAACATTTGGGTTTAAAACCAATGGAGGAGAAGTTGATATTCAATATGACAATAGCTGGACGAAAAACAAGGATGAATTGTATACTAAAGAAGAGATTGCAAGAATAGATAGTGATACTAGGGTTGTAACTAGTATGCAAACTAAATCAGTATCTAGCTGTGAATACATGCATAGAGGCTAGATAAAAAAGTTATAGAGTGATATGTGTCGCTTTATAATTATATAGAACATTATTAAACAAAAGTTGACTTTTTCGGTTGTTGTGGTAATTCGTTAATTATGTCAGATATAAATAACAGTTCTACAATCTTTTTGCTGTCAAGTGCCGCTGCTCTGATTTTTGCATATGTGCTAGAGTATTTCTTCAATATGCTACCATGCAAGTTATGCATATACGAGCGAGTAGTTTACTATGTTACAGGGCTACTTGCAGTTGCGTACATGTTCAAAGACAACAAAATCCTAATCTATGCGATGTTTTGCAGCTATCTCATTGGTGCAATAATATCTTTTTATCATGTAGGTCTTGAACTCCACTTATTTCATGATGTTTTAGGCTGTACAGAGCAAGCAAGTGGTAACGTTAGCATAGAAGAGCTAAGAAATAATCTATTAAACCCTAACTACTCTCCGTCTTGTGACAGACCTCATTATATTTTTGGTGTTTCGTTAGCAACATGGAATCTTATTTATCTTATAGTAGCTCTATTCTTATCAGGTAAAATGTATTGTGGAGAAAGAAATAAGGTACAACAGTAACTGGTATAGACGCTGTACTTGTGCGTTACTTGGTGCTGTTCGTAATTTAAAAATTTGGCAAGTCACACCCACTGATTCTTGCACAGCTGTACGAACATTATGGTTCAGCATGCCAGTGCCCTCTTTCTTGTCATCCGAGTAGCTGAAACTGGAAGTGCAGCTATCATCCAAATAACCTTTCATTGTTATGAAAGCAGCCTATTTCTTGTCATCCCAGTGCCCAGATACTGGGATTCAGTTTGTCCATAGTCTCACCAAAAACGTTGTATTTTAGCATAATTTTGTGCTCAATATGCTTATTTGTAGTAAAGATTTCAGCATCAAGTGCTGGCCTGAAGCTTTAGCTATAAATATTAATAAATTTACTAAGTAAAAAAAGGCAAAAGAATCCCTATATAGCGAGTTTTAATAATGTAAATTGATAATGTGCTAACAAGCGTGTTTTGGCTGAAGTAGAAAAAATTTAAAAAACATGCAGCCGCTATAATTTTTATGTAATCTGCCAATAAATATCTGAGTTTTGTTGTTAAACCCGCGGAGATTAAAAATAAGGATAAATACTCTTATTGATATAAGAAGAAAAGTGGGAAGGTTTGTCAAGCCGCTTCTATGCACCTGAGCATTGATCATACGGGTTCCATCTGTTATATATAGTCTTTTGCATACGAAGAAAACTGATGAATGAGTATGATATTACAGTTATAGGCAGCGGTCCTGGTGGTTATATAGCAGCAATTAGAGCGGCGCAGCTTGGACTTAAAACTGCAATTGTTGAAAAGGAGGAAAATTTGGGTGGTATATGCTTAAATTGGGGATGTATACCAACAAAATCGCTACTTAGAGCGTCTGAAGTTTATAGATTAATAAGAAGATCAGAAGAATTTGGCATAAAAGTAAAGGATACAAGTTTTGATATACAATCAATAGTGAAATATTCAAGGAACGTTGTTGATAAGCTATCAAGTGGTGTTGAGTATTTGATGAAAAAAAATAACATCAAAGTTCATCAAGGCTTTGGTAAACTTGCAGGTAACTATGTTGTAAAAATTCTTAATGATAAGAAGGAGGAGGAAATTTCTTCTAAGCATATCATTTTAGCAACAGGTGTAAGGGCAAGAAATCTTCCTGGAATCGAAGTAGATGGAGATTTAATATGGAATGCGCAGCACGCTATGACTCCAAAGAAGTTACCAAAATCTCTACTAATCATAGGTTCTGGTGCGATAGGAATAGAGTTTGCAAGTTTTTATAGTACTTTGGGAGTTGATGTAACAATTATAGAAGTAAAAGACACTATTTTGCCGCTGGAAGATAAAGATATTTCAAATTTAGCACAAGAAATATTCACAAAACAAAGGATAAAAATATATACAAACAGTAGCGTAAAAGCTTTGACTAAAAATAAAGACTTTGCTCAAGTGTTACTAAGTAGTGGTGAGAGCAAAGAATTTGATAGGGTGATTGTTGCAGTTGGCGTGCAAGCAAACACTGAAAATATAGGTTTAGAAAATACAAAAATTAAGTTGAGTCCTTCTGGTTTCATTGAAACGAATGAGTGGTATGAAACAAGTGAATCAAGTGTGTATGCAATAGGTGATGTAGCTGGTCCCCCATGTTTAGCGCATAAAGCAAGTCATGAAGCTGTAATCTGTGTTGAGAAAATTGCCGGTAAAAATGCTCATAAGTTAAAAAAAGAGTGCATACCAAATTGCACTTACTCTCATCCGCAAGTAGCAAGCGTTGGCCTTACTGAGGAACAGGCAATAAAAAGTGGATACGATATAAAAGTAGGAAAATTTCACTCCAACTTTAATGGTAAATCTATTGCACTAAGTGAAACTGAAGGTTTAGTGAAAACAATTATAGACAAAAAAACAGGCGAACTTCTTGGAGCTCACATGATAGGAGCGGAAGTAACAGAGTTAATTAGCAATTTCGCTCTTGCAAAGCAACTAGAGGGAACAGACTGCGACATAAAATCTACGATTTTTCCTCATCCAACTATTTCGGAAATTATACACGAATCAGTACTTGCTGTAGATGATGAATCGTTAAATAGTTAAGCTAACGATCCATTGTTTTAGAGCTACAATTATCCTGATTAGGCGATTCAATTCTAATAGATTGATTACCAATATCAGATTTTTCTAACTTTTCTTTTAACCCTTCAGCTGCTTCTTTCACTTCAAGCTTTTTTTCCTGATTAAGATCCTCTGGGCTTTTTCTTTTACTGTCTAAACCTTGTTGTCTATCAATATTTTATTGAGTTGTTCTTGCTGAGGTAGATCAACAACTGAGTTAAAAAGAGCTTTTATTATGTTTTTTAATAAACCTCCGCTTCTGCTTTGCTCTTGAGGCTTATTTTTTATGTTAGATTCTTTTTTACTGTCACTACTTTTAGGCATTTTTAACTCGACTATCATAAAGCTTAATAAAATTTTACATGCAAATTATTAAAAAATAATTAACAATCTATTATCAAATTACTACTTACAGATGACTATTATTCTAGCAACAGGCGGTACAGGTGGGCATGTTTTTCCAGCTATAACATTAGCAAAAGCACTAAAGGTACAAGGGCACAATTGTATATTATTCAATGATCAAAAAACCATCAATATAGAAAGTTATATTTTACCATTGTGCAAGCCAAGTGGCAACAAATTGAAGTTTCTCTTTTTGTTAATGTATAGTTGTGTATTAGCACTGTATCAAACGAGAAAATTAAAACCAAAGCTAATCATTGGTTTTGGTAGCTACGCTTCTTTTCCAACTCTTCTTGCAGCAAAGATTCTTTCTATACCTATAGTTTTACATGAACAAAACACAGTTTTAGGGAGGGTAAATAGATTCTTTTTCAAGAGTGCAAAATTAATTGCAACTAGCTTTCCAGAGACTAAGTATGCAGAAGGTAGTAAATGCGTTTTTACAGGAAATTTTGTCGATATAGAAGCACAAGGCTATTCTAGAGCTGAAACAGTTTTAAACGTGTTAATAATAGCAGGCAGTCAGGGTGCAAATTTTTTTGATGATGTAGTGAGCAGCGTAATTTGTGATCTACCTGTTGAAGTAAAAGAGAGGATTAGAGTAACGCAGCAATGTACGAAGAAAAATATAAACAAGGTCAAGAGTCTATACAAAAGTGAAGGAATTGATTGTGAGTTAAGTGAGTTTTTCGATGATATGGAAAATAAACTGGCCAATGCTCATTTGGTAATTAGCAGAGCGGGGGCAACTTCAATAGCAGAGATTACTCTTGCTGAGCGTCCTGCTGTATATATTCCTTATCCTCACTCAAAAGATAACCATCAATTTTATAATGCAAAACATATTGAAGATTCGGGAGCAGCTGTAATGGTTGAGCAAAATAGTAACGCGAAAAAGAATCTAGGAGAGTTGCTAGTTGATTTATTGCAAAATTGTCAAAAATTGCGTGATATGGCTAATAATACTAAGAAAACAAGAATAAGGAATGGAGTTACTGAATTTATTAAGGCAATAGCTCAAGAACTTAGTTGACGAATTGCTTTTTCTTCAAATGCATCCCATAGTTCTTTTTCTAGTGATTTACTATACAACTTATTGATATAAACTACTCCCGTAGGCGAAGTTGTGTTAATTTCAAGAAGTGTAATAGTTTAGACTTGATCTGACAAGCAAACAAAGTAAGATAAAAATATAGACAAGTTTTAAAGGAGTGTCAGATATGAATACAACACAAGAAAAAATACTAAAACCAAAGTTGGGATTGCTAGAACTTGCAAAGC